>CBQZLL010000010.1:0-23500 GCA_967749945.1 uncultured Frankiaceae bacterium | reverse complement strand
CCCCCCACGGGGGGGCGCGGCGCGCCGTGGCCGGTCCGCCCCGCGCCTCCGACGAAGAGCGTTCTCTACGCGGGGATCGAGATGGCGAGCAGTTGGTCGAGCGTCTGCACGACACCGTCGAGCGGTTCGAGCGTCGAGCAGAAGCTCACCTGGGCGTTGGTCTTGAGGTTCGCCTGGCTGAAGTTCTCCGACTCGCCGTCGACGTTCGCCTGGGCCCCCCAGCAGATGTCACTCGGGTACGGCTCTTGGCGCAGTCCGAGGTACGGCGGGTGGACGGCCAGCGGCGACGCGTACAGCCCGGACTGGGCGCTCGGCCCCGCCGCGGCGCTCTCGCCGTCGCACCGGCGGTAGCCCCCGCCGTCGCGGCAGTACTTCTCGAGGACGAACCACCCGGCATCACAGCCGCCTGTCGTGTCGCAGGCGCTCAGATGCTCCAAGAACTCCCACGAGTCGCTGTCGACGTAGTGGCACCAGTAGAAGGTCGCGATCCAGACGATGAAGCCCTCGCCCCACGGGAAGAAGCCCCAGCGCTTGTCGTTCGGCTCGGAACTGATGCTGCCGCCGTTGCACGGAGCCGATCCGGTCGGCGGCCCGTAGTCGCGGTACGTCTGGTGACACGTGTTGCTGTTCGAGTTGTAGTACGCCCCGGGCGGGCACTGCGGCCGGGTCTCGTCCGCGGTCGCGGCCGGCGTCCCTGGGAGGATGAGCGCCGCGGCGACGAGTACGCCCGTCATGGCCTTGAACAGGTTCATCTCTGCCCCCTTGTGGTGGACGAAAGCTGACACCTGTCTTGACGAGCGAACTGGTCCCGTCCCTCGGCGCCTGTCGATGCGCCTCCGGAGCGCGCGTCAGTTCGGCGGGATGCACGTCGGGTAGTCGGTCCAGTAGAAGCACTTCTGCGGTACCGGGTTGCCGACCTCGGGCGTGCAGAACGGGTAGTCGGTCCAGTAGAAGCACTGGCGCTCGGGGATGGGGTCCGCCTGGGCGGGCGACGCGGCCGCGACGAACGAGCCGGCGAGCAAGGCGACGATCGCGAGGGTTCGGGTCATGAGGGCAGAGTTACGCCCTCGCCGGCCCGATGACCTGCCCGGCCCCGCCATGGAGTTGCGCGCGTTCGTTGGGCCAGGGTCCCCGCCGCCGGAGCACGGCGACGGGGACCCTGGAGTCGAAGGACTTCCACCGAGTAAGGGAGCGACCGTAGAACTGTCGCTTTTGCCCCGTCAAGCCCCGATAGTTCTTTGTATCCGCCGAAGTGGCACAACGATCGTCGTGTCCGACCGTCGTATCAGGCATGACCCGCCACGTCATCGCGTCGGCGCGCCGTCGATGCGAGCGGCGTCCCACCTCTGACGGAGGAGCTCACATGCGCAGGATCCTCGCGCTCGCCCTGGGCGCGTTCGTCTCGCTCGTCGCCGTGCCGCAAGCACACGCGGCGACCGTGGAGCGGTATTCGATCACGGTCGACGGCGAGACGGCGCTCGGCTGGCTCGCCTACCCGGCGACCGGGACGCCGACGGCGCTCCTCGTCATCGGGCACGGCTGCTGCGGCAAGCCCGACCAGAGCGGGACAGTCGCCGCCTACGCCGACGCGTACGGTGCCGTCGCTGTCGCGATGGACTACCGCGGTCCCGGCCACTGGGACGTGATGAAGGGGCACCGCGACCTCATCGGCGCCACCGAGGACCTGTACGCGCGCTTCCCGTCGATCACCCGCACGGTGATCTGGGGGCTGTCGATGGGCGGCGAGACGACGGGCATGGCGGTTGCCGCGCGACCCGACCTGTTCGACTACTGGGTCGACTCGTTCGGCGTCGTGGACCTGATCCAGGAGTTCGCCGCGCTCGGGCTCTACCCCGGCGTCAGCCCCAACCCGAACAACACCACCAACCCCACCGGCTCGTGGATCGTCGAGGAGACCGGCGGCACGCCCGCGACCGCGAGCGACGCGTACCTCGCGCGGTCGCCCGCGTACCACGCGGACGGGATGCGCGGGCTGAAGCGCGCGTACATCGCGCACGGCATCGGCGACCTCATCGTGCAGTACTCGCAGAGCCGCCTGCTCTACGCGAACCTCGTCGCGAACGGTGTCCCCGTGTCCCTCGACACGGTCGTCACGCGCGGCGGCGGCGTACAGGGACCGTTCCTCCCCGTCGTCGGGACACAGACCGTGCCGACGCCGGTCGGGCCGGCCGCGCACGACGGCGCCGCGATCGGCTACAGCGCGGAGACGGTGGCCGCGTTGCTCACCGGTGGTGAGCCGGACGCGGGCACGGCCTTCCGTGAGTGGGTCGTCGACGCGACTACCGGACAGAGGGTCGCGGCTCCCTAGCTACTTCACGAAACGCTGCACGAACCCGAGCGCGGTGTCGGCGACCTCGCGCCAGCCGTTGTCGATGGTGAGCGCGTGGCCCCGGCCGGGCATCTCGACGAACTCGGTCGTGTCCGTGTTGCGCCGCTGCTTCTTGTACGACGCCTCAGCGATCGCGCGAGGGACCGTGTGGTCCTTCTCGCCGGAGATGATGAGCAACGGTCCGCGCTGTGGGTTCTCGGTGTCGACCTTCACCTCGGTCCACGGGTTGAGGTTGGCCGTCGCCGCCTGGAACAGCGGCGCGCCCGGAGTCGGCACGGCGTAGGTGTCGTACAGCTCCTTCGCCTCGTCCTCGGAAACGGCGTTGGCGAACGAGTAGCGAAACTGGTCGTACGTCAGCGGCACCGCGCGGTGGCGGTTGAGCGGGTTCGCGAGCACCGGGCTCGCGGCACGCAGCGCCGAGATCGGCAGCGGGAGTACGCCGCGGAACGGTGCCGGGTCGATCGCCACCGACACCGCGGACAGTCCGCGTCCGGCCAGGATCTGGGTGAGCAGCCCGCCGAATGAGTGGCCGACGACCGCGGGCTTGACCGTGAGCTTGCCAATGACGCCGACGTAGTGGTCGGCCACCTGCCCGACCGTCTTGTCCGCGAACACCTCGGGATGCGCCTTCGCCTCCTCGACGGTGTCGGGGTCGTCCGGCCAACCGGGGACCAGCGGCGCGAGCCCGGCCTCCGCGAAGACCGTCGCCCATCGGTCCCAGCTGCTCGGCAACAGCCACAGTCCGTGGATGAACACGACCGGCGTCCGGTTGCTGGCATTGACCTGATCGATCTCCTGCGCGATGTCGGACATGAGGCGCCTCCCGTTCAGCCGCAGCCTCGCAGCGGCCGTCACGGCGCACAAGACACGGCCTCGCGCGGCGCTACGGTGGCAGCCTCCCTCACGACCATCGTCGACAGCGAACGACGGGTCGTGACCGCACGCCGCGCGATCGGCGTTTCGCCCAATGCCTGCTAGGCGCTGTCCTCCTCGGCCCTACGGAGGAGGTCGAGCACCGACCCGCCGAACGTCAGTCCGGCGCCACCGATCAGCAGGGCCAGCGCGAGCAGGAACGCCTGCGGCACGGGCACCGCCGCTCCGGTCTTGGGCAGCTCCTTGATGATCTTCACGCCCAGGACCGCGGTGACGATCGTCTTCACCTCGTTCGAGAGGACCGACTCGACGTCGGGCGGCGAGCTCGCCGTCCCGGTGTTGAGGATCGTCTCGGACGGGATCGCGCCGTCGGCCGCGGGCGTCGGGGTGTCGATCGTCGCGGCGTACGTCAGCCCGCCGAACGACGCGCCGGGCGCGAGGTCACCGACGACCCAGTGCACGGTGTTGGTCGCGGCGTCGTACGACGCCGTGCAGGGCGCGGTGCAGGACGCGGACCCGGCGACGTACGTCACCTCGTCCGGCACCTCGTCGCTGACCTCGGCCGCGTGCAGCGGCCGCTCGCCCGTGTTCGTCACGGTGAAGCCGTAGTTCAGCGTGTCGCCGTACGCGGCGGTCGCCTTGTCCACGGTCTTGACGAGCGCCAGGCTCGCGGGCTGCCGCACGTTGGTGAACGACACCTCCGCCGTCGCGCCGTCCGCGAGGTCGAGCGTGACCTCCTGCGGGCCGGCCGGCGTCGAGGTCCAGCCCTCGACCGCGGTCTCGGTCACCGTGCACGTCGAGCCGGACAGGATGCCGTCGACCGTCTGCGTCCCGGCCGCGTGGAACGTCAGCGTCTCCTCGGTGCCGTCGGTGCAGCTCACCGAGAACACGAAGCCGTCCGCCGGTGCCACATCGCCCTCGATGGCCTTCGTCACGGACACGGACCCGACGTTGCGGGTGTTGGTGAACGCGACCGTCGCGCCCTCGGTGGTGATGGTCACCTGCTGCGGCCCGCTCGGCGACGACGTCCAGCCGTCGACCGGGGTCTCGGTGACGTCGCAGACCGCGCCGGTCAGGATTCCGTCGACCGTCCGCGATCCGGCAGCGTGGAAGGTGAGCGTCGCCGTCGTGCCGTCGTCGCAGGAGACCGCGAACACGAAGCCCTCAGGCGGCGGGTCGTCGCCCGAGATCGCCTTCGTGACGGTCAGCGCGGCGCGGCTGCGCTGGTCGTCGACCCGGATCGAGCCGCTGCCGCACAGCGCGAGCGCTTCGGCGTGCGCGTTCGGCGCGGCGTCGTAACCCGTGGGCGGAGTGCCCTCGGCGACGGTGTAGCCGGCGTTGCTCGGCGCGACGGTGACCGTCGTGGAGCCCGACGTCTGACCGGCCAGGATCGTCACCGATGCCGCCGTCTCCGCGTCGGTCTGGTCGTTCGTCACCGTGAAGGTGAACGTGGCGTCAGCGGCGGGTGCGACGTCCACGTGCTTGTTCAGAGTCAGCCTCGGCTGCGCCGCGGTCACGTGGATCGGGATGCTCACCGACGCCGTGACCGGCGCGCCGTCACCGTCGGGGTCGAGGCTCACCTCGTTGAGCAGCGTCCCGTCGAAGTTGCCCGGGGCCGCCGACTTCACGATCTTGCTGATGCCGAAGCTGCCCGAGCCGCTGAGCGACTCCTGGAACGAGTCGGTCGACACGAAGCCACTCGTCGGGTGCGGTGACGTCCGCGAGTAGAGCAGCCCGGACGACGCGGTCTCGGTGTCGGTCAGCGTCGCGCTGGCGTTGGTCCCTGGCAGCTCCTGCGGCGAGATGGGCACCGCGACGGTCGTCGACAGCGGGGTCAGGTCGACGTCGGGGTTGTCCGGGTCGTGGTACACCGCCGACGCGGTGTTGGTCAGCGTGCCGTCGCCGTTGCCGACCGGGAACGAGTACGGGATCACCGCACTGCCGTTCGCCGGGACGGTCACGTCGGGCAGCGTGCCGCCGCCGACCGGGCTGCCGTCGAGCTTGACCGTGTCGGTGACCGACGCGACGAGGCTCCGGTTGGCCGGGTTGGTCAGCGTGATGCTGCCGGACACCGTCAGCGTCGTCCCGGCGTGCTTGGTGCGGGTGTACGTCACGGTGTACGAGACGTTCGGCTCGGTCGGCGCGGCGAGGCAGGAGTCGAGGTCGACCGACTCGGCCGGCGAGGACTTGTCGACCGTCCACGTGTAGTTCGGCGTCGAGAACGCGGCCGCGGTCTTGCTGATCTCCTGCGGCGCGATCTCGTTCACCGGGATCGACACCGTGCGCTGGCCGATCGAGTCGTAGTCCTCCTCGAGGACCTGGCTCTGCAAGGACGCGCCCGAGTAGAGGTGCGAGCCGAGCGCCAGCCGCTCCGCCCACGAGACATGGCAAGTCGCGCCGTCGGCCATCGTGACCTCGAGCAGGTCCGTGAGGACCTTGTCGACGCCGCCCACGACGCCCGTCGGCGACACGACGTTCGCCGCGACGACGGTCATGCTGCAACCGGAGCCCGACACGGTCGGCGTGGTGAAGTGGTCGTAGCCCTTGACGCCGTTGAGCAGGTGGTCCGCGGACAGCCGGATCCGGAACGTCTGGGCGCCGTCGTTGTTGGTCAGCGTCAAGTGGTGCGGGACGAGGTCGAGCTCGGCCCAGTTCTTACCGAGGCTGCCGGTCGTGAAATCGTCCGGATAGACACAGCTCGTAGCCAAATCCGGCAATTTGCAGCCTTCGAGCGTCATTTGTACTTGGACGGGGTCCGCCGCGTGCGCCGCGGACGGCGCGACGACGAGCATCCCGAGCACCAGGGCGAGGACCGTCAACGGCGTGGATGCCGTGGGGCGCAAGCGGGAGAGGGTCATCGGGCGGCCTCCGTCGGCACGCCGAGGCCGGTCTCACCATTCGCTCCCCACGACCTAATAGGTGGTGACCGCTGAAAGGCCGTGGATCGTCGCGTCCCCGGTGGGGAAGTACCGACAGTGACGGTTGGTGATCGAGCACGTCAATGGCCGTCCGGTGCGCAATATTAGGGGCCATTTGTCAGAGCCCTACGTCACCACCGAACGGCGGAACGTCCGCAATGCGACAGCGCTCACCATGCCTGCCCACGCGGCGAGCACGAGCAGGCTGAGCAGCGCCGCCGCGGGCGCGCTCGACACACCCCAGATGTCGTGCAGGCCGGTCCCCTGCCGGTCCAGCAGGCCGTAGCGGAGCAAGGCGAGGACGTGCGTCGTCGGCAGCACGCGGGCGATCGCGGCGAGCCCGACGGGCATCGCGGTGATCCGGAACAGCGACCCGGCGAGGAACCACGGCACGATCGCGACGACCGGCGTCAGGCCGACGTACTCCTCCTGCGTCGGGATGCGGTTGGCGAGGATCTCGGCCACCGCGTACGAGTACACGGTGAACGCGAGCACGGCCGCGACGAACCAGCCGACTCCGGTCGCGGTCGCGTCGAACCGGCTGCCGCGAGCGAGCCCGGCGAGCATGAGCGCGCCGACCTGCAACAGGCTCACGAGTACCGCGACGGTGAGGTTGCCCGCGACGATGGTCGCGCGCGGGACGGGTGCGGCGAGTAGCTCGCGGCGGGCGCCGGTCGTCCGGTCGACGATCACGCCGATCCCGGCGAACGCGCAGGTGAGCGGGATGAGCAGGCCGACCGTCCCGACGATGACGAAGCTCCGGTAGTCGATCCGGCCCGCGTTCGGGATCGACTTGGCGAGTGCGGGCGCGATGACGAGCGCGAACAGGATCGGCGTCGCCAGCGGCGCGAGCACCTCGCGCGGCGTCCGTACGGACAGTGCGATACGCCGCCGCGAGAGGGTGGTCCAGGCGGTGAGGGTCGTGGTCACGCGGCCAGCCTGCTTCCGGTGAGCTGGAGGTAGACGTCGTCGAGGGTGGGCCGGCGCGTCGTCACCGCGTCGGTGCCGATGCCGAGGCCGTCGAGCGCCGCGATCGTGTCGGATGCCGAACGCCGCAGCGGCACGGTGAGGGTCGCGCCGACCGCGAACGCCGTGCCGTCGGCCGCGCCATGCGCGCGCAGTGCCGCGAGCGCGCGCGCCGGGTCGCCGACGACGCGGAGCTCGACGATCTCCTCGCCGAGCACGGCGAGCAATGCGCGCGGCGCGTCGAGCGCGACGATGCGACCCTCGTGCACGATCGCGACCCGGTCGCAGAGCCGTTCCGCCTCGTCCAGGTAGTGCGTCGTGAGCACCGTCGTCATCCCGGTCCGCTCGCGTAGCCCGCCGATGAGGTCGAGCAGCTCGTACCGGATCCGCGTGTCGAGGCCGACGGTCGGCTCGTCGAGGACGAGCACGAGCGGCTCGCTGACCAGCGCCCGCGCGATCTCGAGCCGCCGTCGCTGCCCGCCGCTGTACGTGCCGACGGGACGGCCGACCACGTCGGCCAGCCCGAACGCGGCGACCACCTCGTCGATCCGCCGCGCCGCGACGTGTGGCGGTACGCCCCACAGGCGCGCGTGCAGGTCGAGGTTCCGTCGCCCCGAGAGCGCGCGGTCGACCACCGGCTCCTGGAACACCACGCTGCTCACCGCGCGGGCCGCGAGCGGCTCGGCGACGACATCGTGACCGGCGATCACCGCGCTGCCCGCGGTCGGCGTGACGGTCGTCGTGAGCATCCCGACCGTCGTCGACTTCCCGGCGCCGTTCGGCCCGAGCAGGCCGAAGACCTCGCCGTGGGCGACGTCGAAGTCGATGCCGCGCACCGCCTCGACGCCGCCGGGGTAGGTCTTGCTGAGCCCGCGTACGTCGACGGCGGCCCGGTCCTCGTGTGTCGTCATACCGGTCAGGACGGCGACAAGTGCGAGAACGTGACGGCGTCACGTTCCGGAGCGCGGCGACGTCTTCTCAGCGGAGGAGGGAAGCGCATGGGCGACCGCGGCGTACTGGCCGAGCAGTTCGAGCTGACCCGACCGCACCTGACGTCGGTCGCGTACGCGATGCTCGGCTCGGTCGGCGATGCCGAGGACGCCGTGCAGGAGGCGTGGCTGCGGCTCGACCGTAGCGACGCCGGCACCATCGAGGACCTGCGGGGGTGGCTGACGACCGTCGTCGGACGGATCTGCCTCGACGTCCTGCGCGCCCGCAAGCGGCAGCCCGTCGATCCCGTCGGCACCTCGCTGCCCGAACCGCTCGTCGACGAGGCCGCCGACCGCGGGCCCGAGCACGAGGCGGTGCTCGCCGACTCGGTCGGGCTCGCGTTGCTCGTCGTCCTGGACAGCCTGAGCCCGGCAGAACGGCTGGCGTTCGTCCTGCACGACGTGTTCGCACTGCCGTTCGAGGAGGTCGCGCGGATCGTCGACCGCACGCCGGAGAACGCGCGCCAGCTCGCCAGCCGCGCCCGGCGCCGGGTGCAGGACGCGCCGACGCCCGACCGCGACCTCGCGGTGCAGCGGCGCGTCGTCGACGCGTTCCTCGCGGCGGCGCGCGAGGGCGACTTCGCGGCGTTGCTCGCCGTCCTCGACCCGGACGTCGTCCTGCGGATCGACGTCGGTCCGGAACACCCGCAGCCCGCGTTCACCGGCGCGGAGGCCGTCGCGCGCCGGGTGCTGGCGTCCGCGCCGCGGTTCGCCGCGTTCTCCCACCCGGTGCTCGTCAACGGGTCCGCAGGTGCGCTCGTCGGCACCCGCGAACACCCGATCTCGGTGGTCGGGTTCACCGTCGCGAACAGCCGCATCGCCTCGATCGACATCGTCGCCGACCGCGCGAAGCTGCGTCACCTGCGCCTGCGGTAGGCGGGGTCACGGCACTGCACGGCGAACGCCACGAGCAGCAGCGCCAAGATCGCGCCGAGCCGCTGGCCGGAGCCCGGCGTTGGGTCGATGACGGCCCAGCGGTCCGGCAGCCGCGCCGCGGCCACGACGAACACGACGAGCGCCGGCCCGCCGGCCGCACCGCCCCACGTCAGTCCGGCGAGCGAGCTGACCGCGACCAGGACGGCGAGCATCAGCGTGGGTCGCGCGTACTCGACCGGCGTCGCCGTCGCGACGAAGTATCCGAGCAGCGTCGCCCAGCAGGCCCCGACGACGACCCAGGTGCCGGTCGCGCGCAGGCCCATCCGGAACATGCGCGGTGCCGGCGCGGGCGCGACGACGTCGGCCGTCACGTCCTCGAACCCGTATGCCGCCGCTGCGGCCATGAGCAACATGGCCGCGAAGCCCGCCGCGGGTGCCGGGACACGGACGCCGCCGAGTCGCAGCGCGACGACGAAGGCGAGCACCCCGGCCACCGCCGCGGGCACGAGCGTCCACGCGCCGCTGCGCCAGAGCGGGCGGACGAGCAGCCGCGCCTGGCGCAGTCGCGTGGTGCGCGTCACGTCGCCGCCAGCGCCGCGGCCACCGTCGCCGCCGTCGCGATCGCGCCGAGGCCCAGTAGCGCGCGGGTCCTGACGCGGTGGACCAGCAGCGCGCCGATGACCGCCATCACGTCGAGCCCGAGGATGTAGAACGCGTGCGCGACGACGGGGCGCGGCACGAACACGTAGGTCGTGTCGTTCACGTAGTCCGGGAACTCCGTCAGCGAGATGAGCATCGGAGCGACGTTGGACGCCCACCCCGAGGCGAAGACGAGCGCGACCATGACCGCGATCGACCCGCCGCGGAACGGCAGCCAGCGCGCGACCAGCACGCCGAGTGTCCCCCCGCCGAGGACCGCGAGTGGCAACGAGGCCAGCTCCCAGATGCTCGGCGTGTGCGGGAGGTCCAGTCCGGAGAGCGCGTAGTACGCCCACGACGCCGCGACGAGCACGACCGACGCCGCCGCTGGCCCGAACGCCGCGAGGCACTGCGCCAGGGTCCGGTCGAACGGCGCCGCCACCGTCGCGTCGAACAGCTCCCCGGCCCGCGCGCGCCGGGTCCTGCTCGCGCAGAGGTTCGCGGCGAAGAACGCCAACGGCGGCAGGATGAGGCCGGTCGGGCCACCGCCGGTCAACGAGATGTAGCGGTCGAACGCCGAGCCTCGGCCCCCGACGCCGGCGAACAACATGCCCCCGACCAGTCCGATCGGAATGGTCGGGTGCGTCACGACCTTGCGCGCCTCGACCTGGGCGAGGGCGACGATCGCACGGAGCCGGTCGGGGTACACGCGGACCCGCGTCGGCGTCCACGTCGCCGCGACCGGGACGTACGCGTCGGGTTGCGCCGCGAGCCGCGCGTCTCGGACGCGGATGACGAGGAACACGGCGAGCGCGGCGAGCGGCAGCAGGACGATCACGCGACCTCCTCCAGAGCTCGGTCGCCGAGGAGCATCAGGTAGCCGTCCTCGATCGTCGGCTCGACCAGGCTCGCGCCCGCGGGCGGCTCGCCGAGATTGCGGTACTCGTCGTCAGCGGTCCGCCAGGCGAGCACCGCGCCCGGGTCACGGCGCTCGCTGCGCCACACCCGGCCGCGCGCGACGTCGCTCAGGGCGCGCGGCGCGCCGGCCCACACGTCGCGGCCGCCGTCGATGACGACGACGTGACGGCAGAGCGCCGCGACGTCCTCGGTCTGGTGCGACGACAGCAGGACCGTGCGTTCCTCGGCGATGAGCGAGACGAGCTCGCGGAACCGCAGCCGCTGCTCCGGGTCGAGACCGGCGGTCGGCTCGTCGAGGACGACGACGTCGGGGTCGCCGAGCAACGACTGCGCCAGCGCGACGCGTCGCTTCATGCCGCCGGAGAGCTGGCGGATGCGCTTGCGGCTCGACGGGTCGACACCGACCAGACCGAGGACCCGACGTACCTCGTCGTGCCGCGACCTGCGTTCGGTCATCTCCTTCAGGATCGCGACGTAGTCGACGAACTCGAACGCGGTGAAGCCGCGGAAGAACCCGGGCTCCTGCGGCAGGTAGCCGAGCCGGCGCCGGAGCTCCAGGCGTTCGGCGGGCTTGCCGGGGTCGAGGCCGAGGACGCGGACGTCGCCCGCGGTCGGCGCGAGCACCGTCGCGACGATGCGGAGCAAGGTCGTCTTGCCGGCGCCGTTCGGGCCGAGCAGTCCGGTGACGCCACGGTCCGCGACGCAGTCGAGACCGCCGAGCGCCACCGTCTTGCCGTACGTCTTGACGACGCCGGTCGCCCTGATCGTCATGCGTCGACCTCCCGTTCGAGCCGATCGCGGCGGGCCGCGAGCAACGCGATCCCGCCGGCGACGAGCAGCAGCGACACCAGTTGGGTCGGCGGACCCACGACATCCCTGTCCCACCGCGCGGCGAGACCGACCGCGACGACCCACGTCGATCCGACGTACGCCGCCGCGCGCGTGACGTCCCACACCGTGCTCGCGGCGAGCGTGAGCGTCGTCAGCGCGAGCGCGGGGAGCAGCCACGCTCCGACCATCCCCGCGGGCAGGAACACCCCGATCGCGAGGGTCATCACCGTCGTCGCGGCGACCGCCGCGCTCGCGCGCAGCAACAACAGCCGGAAGCCGCCGAACGGCGCCGCGACCGTGATCTCGTACGCCGGGTCGACGCTCCGCCCGTAGGCGAACGCGACGCCGACCACCGGCAGGATCGGCGCGACCGCGAGGAACAGGTCCTCGTTCCCTTCGCTCCACGCGGCCGCGACGGCGAACACCAGCGCGGCCAGGACCGAGAGCAGCCACGACGCGCGCATCGCCGGCGTGGCGAGGAGCTGCCGCGCGGTCTCGTCGCGGACCCCGGGGGCGCGGAGCTGAGGTTCCACGCCGCCGGGTCGCGGCGCGTCGAGGACGTCGACGACGTCGGCGAAGACGCCGCGCAACCGGGCGTCGTCGACGTACGTCGCGACGCCCGACCGGCATGCGTCGCAACGCAACAGGTGCGCCTCGGCCGAGGCGGCCTCCGCGCCGGCCGCGGCACCGCTCGCGTAGCGCGCGAGCGCCGTCACGTCGAGGTGCCAGGTCATGCCAGGTCCTCTCGCAGGTGCGCTCGGGCGCGCATCATCCGGGTCTTCACCGTGCCGGCCGGGATCCCGAGCAACCGGCCGGCCTCCTTCGTCGTCAGCCCGTCGAGCACGGTCGCCTCGACGACCGCGCGCAGCTCCGGCGAGAGCCGGTCGAGCGCGCCCGCGAGGTCGCCGTACTCGACGCCGAGCAACACCTGTTCCTCCGCGCTGGCGACCGTCGCCGCCTCGACCTGAGGCAGGGGCAGCGCCCGGACGGGGCGGCGACGGACCTGGTCGACGAGGCGGCGTACCGCGATCCCCCAGATCCATGCGGCGACCTGCCCCTCGCCGCTGTAGCGAGCGGCGCCGCGCCAGACCGCGACGAACGCGTCCTGCAACGCGTCGTCGACGAGGTCCGGGTCGGCGCACCGCCGGGTGAGCCGCAGCAGCAGCCACGGCGCGTGCCGGTGGTAGAGCGTCGCGAGCGCCTCCCGGTCGCCGCCGACGACCGCCGAGAGCAGCTCGGCATCGGTCGTCGCGGCGACGGTCATCGGGGGGCCTAGCTCGTGAACGGCACGGTCAGGCAGGAGAGCCGCGGTCCCGCGGCGCCGCCGGGCGCGGTCACGTCGCGGTGTACGACGACCGCGTTCGCGCCGTCCGGGTGCGACGCGTCGACGAGGAACTGCCAGTCGACGACAGCGGTCGCCTCGCCGTGACCGTCGGCGTCGGTCGTGAAGTCGAGCCAGATCTCGTTCGCCTGGGTCGCGACGCCGGGAACGTCCTGGTAGTGCCCGCTGCTCGCCGCGGGATCGGTCGGGTCGCATGCCTTCTTGTGTACGTGCGAGCCGAACGAGCCTTCGGCCGGGTAGCCGTCGACGACGAGCGTCACGATCGTCTTGCCGCTCGGGGTGTACACGGCATGGACGCGAGCGGTCGCGCCGGGCGCGATCGGGCTCGGGCTCCCGTCGGGGAGCGCGTAGCGGTAGACCTCCCCCTGCGCGTCGACGCGGGTCGCACCGGGGTCCGCGGCGGCGGGCAGGTAACTAGTGCCCACCGCGAGCGCGGTGGCTCCGGTGATGGTGGCGAACGATCGCGTGATCCTGCGCATGGCTGCCCCTCGGTCGAGTGTGGTCCGGCGAAGATGCCGTTGCCCACCCTGTCGCAGACGGGGTCCCGATCGGTTCGCCGCGACCGCGAGAAAGTCGTGATCTTGGCGACGTCCCGAGTGTGCGGATGGTGCACGACATCGCCAAGTTCACGACTTTCGGTCGACACGATCCGGACATACGAGAGCCCCCACCGCGAGTGATGCGGCGGGGTCTCCCGCGTCGAGATCAGGCCTTCGTGGCGTACGTCGCGATGTCGCTCGAGAAGTCGAACGCGACGCAGTCGTCGTTGCCGAGGATGTACGCGTCGTGCCCCGGTTCGCAGACGAACACGTCGCCGGGACCGACGTCCGACTCGGTGCCGTCCGCCATGACGATGCGCATCCGGCCGGACTGGATGTATCCCTTGTGGGACGACATGCACAGGTCCGTCCCCGCGATGGGCTTGATGTCGTTCGTCCACCGCCAGCCGGGCTGGAACGTCGCCCGCCCGAACGTCATGCCCGGCAGGTTCACGATCTCGACCCAGCCGTGCGCGGCGAACTTCCGCGTCTCGTCGGGCTTCTCGATGCTCTTGATCTGCAGACCGGCCATCGGGCCTCTCCCTCTCTCGGGACGTCGCTTCGGCCCCGACCCTCGCACCGGGCGACCCCGCCCGCCAGGGTCGAAGGGCCGATACCGTCGCGGCCATGGACTCCCTCGTCGTGGCCGCGCGGTTCAACGGACCGCCGGAGTCGGGCAATGGTGGGTATTCGTGCGGTCTTGTCGCGCAGGCGACCGGCCGCACCGAGGTGACGTTGCGCCGCCCGCCGCCGCTCGACATACCCTTGCGGGTCGACGGCGACAAGGTCTACGACGGCGAGCGCCTCGTCGCGACGGCGACCGACACCGTGGTCGACACGGCGCCACCACCGTTCCCCGGGTACGACGCCGCGCGCGCCGCCGAGGCGCACTACTCGGGGCTGCGCGATCACCCGTTTCCGACCTGTTTCGTCTGCGGCCCGCGACGTTCGGACGGTCTCGGGCTCGCGCCCGGTCCGGTCGGGGAGGCGTACGTCGCGACGACGTGGACGCCGCGCGACGACCTCGCCGACGACGGCGTCGTCGTCCGCGAGGAGTTCGTCTGGGCGGCGCTCGACTGCCCGGGCGCGTGGGCGCTGACGCAGACCGACGAGGCGCCGATCGTCCTCGGGCGGCTCGCCGCGCGGATCACCGGCACCGTCCACGCCGGCCGGCCGCACGTCGTCACCGGCTGGCGCCGCGCGCCGCGCGAGGGCCGGGTGTACTACGCCGGCACCGCCGTCCACGACGCGGCCGGCACGCTGCTCGCGATCGGAGCAGCCGTCTGGATCGCGGTTCAGTCGGGCGCTTCGTAGCGCGCGAACGCCGGCACCGCGAGCCCCAGCAACAGGACGCCGAGGACGCACGCCGCCCCGCCGCTCACCACGGAGAACTGCGCCGACGTCAGCGCCGCCACAGTCCCCGCCTCGACGTCGCCGAGCCGCGGCCCGCCCGCGACGACGGCGATGAACACACCGGACAGCCTGCCGCGCAGCTCGTCCGGCGTCGCGACCTGGAGGATCGCCGTCCGGAACACCGCGCTCACCATGTCCGCCGCGCCCGCGACCGCGAGCATGACGACCGCGAACCACATCGCGGTCGCGAGACCGAACCCGACGATCGCGAGACCCCACGCGGCGACGGACAGGAGCACCGCGAGCCCCTGCCGCCGGACTCGCCCGAACCAGCCGCCGAGCAACGCGCCGACCAGCGCGCCGATGCCGGGCGCCGCGTAGAGCAGGCCGACCGACCCGGGGCCGCCGTGGAACCGGCCCGTCGCGAGCGCGGGGAACAACGCGCGCGGCATCCCGAACACCATCGCGTTGATGTCGACCCCGAACGTCATGAGCAGGACAGGGCGTGCTCTCAGGTACCGCAGCCCCTCGACGACCGACGACAGCCCGGCGGCGGTCCCGCCGCCCTCCGGCGCTACCGCGCGGATCGACAGCACTGCCGCGAGCGCAGCGGCGAACGACACCGCGTCGATGCCGTACGCCCAGGAGAACCCGAACGCGCCGACGACGAGGCCGCCGACGAGCGGCCCGAGGATCAGCGCGAAGTTCCACATCACCTGACCGAGCGCGGTCGCGGCCGGGATGAGCCGCGCGGGCAGCAGCCGCGGGATGACGGACCGCCGCGCCGGGCCGTCGACGGCGAACGCCCCCGCCTGCACGAAGACCAGGACGTACAGCAACCAGACGTGGCGCAACCCGAGCGCGGCTTGCAGGAACAGCAGCCCGCTCACGAACGCGAGCACCGACGACGAGATGAGCATCAGCCGCCGCCGGTCCATCGCGTCGGCGATCGCCCCGCCGATCAGCCCGAACGTCACGAGCGGCACGAGGCCGACCAGGCCGAGCAGGCCGACCGCGAGCGAGGAGTTCGTGATCCGGTACACCTGGATCGGGACGGCGACAGCGGTCATCTGCGTCCCGACGGTCGACACGACCTCGCCGAAGTAGAGCCGCCGGTACTCCGGCGACTCGCGCAAGGGCGTGACGTCGATGGCGATGCCGCGCAGGCGAGCGAAGCGCCCGGGCCGTTCCGGCTCGTCGAGACCGGTGGCCTCGGGGAGCAGGTCGTCGGTCACGGGGCCAGGCGCGCGGTCGTCCAGCCGCCGCGATGGCGTTCGTACACGAGCCGGTCGTGCATCCGGTTGGGCCGTCCCTGCCAGAACTCGACGGTGTCCGGCAGCACCCGCACGCCACCCCAACGTCCGGGGCGCGGGACGTCGCGGCCGGCGTACTCCGCCGCCAGCGCCGCGACCTTCTCCTCCAGCCAGTCGCGGGACGGGATGACGCCACTCTGCGGTGACGCGAGTGCGGTGAGCCGCGCGGCGTACGGGCGCAGCGCCCACCACGCGTCACTCTCCTTCGCGGTTGTCCGCCGGGCGCGACCGACGACGCAGACCTGGCGTTCCAGCGGCGCCCAGCGGAACGTCAGCGCCGCCCGCGGGTTGTCGGCGAGGTCGCGGCCCTTGCGGCTGCCGTAATTGGTGCAGAACACGAACCCGCGCTCGTCCCAGCCCTTGAGCAGCACCATCCGCGACGACGGCTCGCCCTCGGCGGACGCCGTCGCCAGGCACATCGCGTCCGGCTCGGGTACGGCGCGCGCGACGGCGTCAGCGAACCACGCGGCGAACTGCGCGAGCGGGTCGGCGGCGACGTCGGGCTCGGCCAGCGCCGTGCCGGCGTAGTCGCGGCGGGCCACGACCTGGCGCGGAAGATCCTCGGGCATGCGCCACATCTTGCCGCGCGACAGAATGACCGGCGGCAAACCGGTGCGACGGAGGGCAGCGCTGTGACGGAAGTCGAGTCGGGCCTCGAAGGCGTGATCGCGTTCGAGACCGAGATCGCGGAGCCCGACAAAGAGGGCAACGCACTCCGATATCGGGGCGTCGACATCGAGGACCTGGTCGGCGTCGAGCCGTACGAGCACGTGTGGGGGCTGCTCGTCGACGGCGCATTCCTGCCGGGCCTGCCGCCGGCCGAGCCCATCCCGATCCCGCACCGGTCTGGCGACGCCCGCGTCGACGTACAGTCCGCGCTCGCCGAGATGGCGCCGATGTGGGGGCTGCGGCAGCTCATCGACATCGACGACGTCCAAGCGCGCCAGGACCTCGCCCGCTGCTCCGTCACCGCGATGTCGTTCGTCGCGCAGTCGGCGCGCGGCGTCGACAAGCCGCCGGTCCCGCAGTCCGAGATCGACAAGGCGCGCTCGATCCCCGAACGCTTCCTCATCCGCTGGCGCGGCGAGGCCGACCCGGCGCACGTCAAGGCCGTCGACGCGTACTGGGTGTCCGCGGCCGAGCACGGCATGAACGCGTCGACGTTCACCGCGCGGGTCATCGCGTCGACCGGCGCCGACGTCGCGGCCGCGTTGTCCGGTGCGGTCGGCGCACTCTCCGGGCCGTTGCACGGCGGTGCGCCGTCCCGCGTGCTGCAGATGCTCGACGACGTCGAGAAGGCCGGCGACGCGCGGACGTACGTCCGCGGCATCCTCGACCGGGGCGACCGCCTCATGGGCTTCGGTCACCGCGTCTACCGCGCCGAGGACCCGCGGGCGCGAGTGCTGCGGCGTACCGCGAAGGAGCTCGGCTCGCATCGCTACGAGGTCGCCGACGCACTGGAGCAGGCCGCGCTCGCGGAGCTGCACGAACGCAAGCCGGACCGGGTGCTGTCGACCAACGTCGAGTTCTGGTCGGCCGTCGTCCTCGACTTCGCCGAAGTACCGGCTCCTCTGTTCACGTCGATGTTCACCTGCGCGCGCACCGCGGGGTGGTCGGCGCACATCCTCGAACAGAAGCGGTTCGGCCGCCTGATCCGCCCGTCCGCCCGCTACGTCGGCCCCGCCCCGCGCCCCGGCCGACCCCAGGCTACTGGTGAGTAGCGGCGCCGCCGTTCACCTGTTCGTGCTCAGCCGAAGTCGCTACTCACCAGTAGCAACGGCTGGGCCGCGGCCGGTCAGCCGGTGGCATCGCGACCGTCGGCTAGCCTGCGGGCGTGGAGATGCCCGACATCCAGATCCCCAGGAACCTGCTCCCCGCGGACGGCCGGTTCGGCTGCGGGCCGAGCAAGGTCCGGCCCGAGGCGCTCGCGGCGCTGGTCGCGAGCGGCACGTCGTACCTCGGCACGTCGCACCGCCAGGAGGGCGTCCGCGCGGTCGTCCGGCGGGTCCGCGAAGGACTCGCCGCGCTGTTCGGCCTGCCCGACGGCTACGAGGTGCTGCTCGGCAACGGCGGGACCACGACGTTCTGGGACGCGGCGGCGTTCGGCCTGGTCGAGCGTCGCAGCCAGCACTGCGTGTTCGGCGAGTTCTCCGAAAAGTTCGCGAAGGCGACGGCGGCGGCGCCGTTCCTCGATGACCCAGTCGTCATCCGCGCCGAGCCGGGTACGGTTGCCGACCCGGTCGCCGACGACACGGTCGACCTCTACGCGCTGACCCACAACGAGACCTCGACCGGCGCGGCCACGACGATCCGGCGCCCGGCGCCCGGCGCGTTCGTCGCCGTCGACGCGACGTCGGCAGCGGGTGGCCTGCGCGTCGATCCCGCGCAGTTCGACGTCTACTACTTCGCGCCGCAGAAGGTGTTCGCCGCCGACGGCGGGCTCTGGCTCGCGCTCGTGTCCCCGGCCGCGCTCGACCGTATCGACCGGATCAAGAGCACCGGCCGGTACGTCCCGGCGTCGCTCGACCTCGCCATCGCGCGGGACAACGCGCGGCAGGACCAGACGTACAACACGCCTGCGCTCGCGACGCTGTTCCTCCTCGCCCATCAGATCGACTGGCTGCTCGGGCTCGGCGGCCTCGACGGCGGGGCGGGGCGGTGCGACGAGTCGGCCGCGATCCTCTACGGCTGGGCCGAGGCGGCAACGTACGCGACCCCGTTCGTGAAGGACCCGGAGCAACGGTCGCACGTCGTCGGCACCATCGACTTCGACTCCTCCGTCGACGCCGCGATGGTCGCGAGGGTGCTGCGCGCGAACGGGATCGTCGACACCGAGCCGTACCGCAGGCTCGGCCGCAACCAGCTCCGCATCGGCATGTTCCCGGCCGTCGACCCGGCGGACGTCCGGGCCCTCACCGCCTGCGTCGACCAAGTCGTGGAGCGGCTCGCGACGTAGGCTATCTGCTATGGAATACACCCAACTCGGGCGGACCGGCCTGAAGGTCAGTCGCCTCTGTCTCGGCACGATGAACTTCGGCCCGGAGACGACCGAGCCCGACAGCCACGCCATCATGGACGCCGCCCACGGGGCAGGCATCAACTTCTTCGACACCGCGAACGTCTACGGCTGGAAGAAGGGCGAGGGCTTGACCGAGCAGATCATCGGGCGCTGGTTCGCGCAGGGCGGCGGCCGCCGCGAGCGCACGGTCATCGCGACCAAGCTCTACGGCGAGATGGACTCGTGGCCGAACGAGAGCCGGATCTCCGCCCTGAACATCCGGCGCGCCTGCGAGGGCTCGCTGCGACGGCTGCAGACCGACTACATCGACCTCTACCAGATGCACCACGTCGACCGGAACGCGCCGTGGGACGAGATCTGGCAGGCGATGGAGACCCTCGTCGCCCAGGGCAAGATCCTCTACGTCGGCTCGTCGAACTTCGCCGGCTGGCACATCGCGCAAGCCAACGAGGCCGCGAAGTCGCGCCACTTCCTCGGCCTGGTCAGCGAGCAGAGCTTCTACAACCTGGCGCAGCGCACGATCGAGCTGGAGGTCGGCCCGGCCTGTCAGGCGTACGGCGTCGGTCTCATCCCGTGGAGCCCCCTGGCCCGTGGCATGCTCGCCGGCATCCTGCGCAAGGCGAAGGAGGGGCGTAGCGCGAGCGAGCGCACCCTGGAGCTGCTCGATCAGCACCGGCCGCAGGTCGAGGCATACGAGGCGTTCTGCGACGAGCTCGCCGAGGACCCGGCGAACGTCGGGCTCGCCTGGCTGCTGCACCAGCCCGTGGTCACGGCGCCGATCGTCGGCCCGCGCACCCTCGACCAGCTCATCGGCGCGCTCCGCGCCGTCGACGTCGCGCTCGATGAGAAGGCGTTGTCTCGTCTCGACGAGATCTTCCCCGGCCCCGGCGGCCCCGCGCCCGAGGCGTACGCCTGGTAGTCGACTTTCGTCGTGATCTTGGCGAGGTCTCGCACCGTATGCGTGCAGAACATCGCCAAGATCACGAGGAGCGGGGATCTTAGAACGTGCAGCGGGTGAGCGCCTCGTACGATGGCTTCGGGCCGAGGTGGCTGCGCATCAGCACGACCTCGGTGACGGTCCACGGCTCGCCCTCGACACCGTCGAGCGTGGCGACCGCGCCGCGGCCGTCGAAGTCGTTGCGCCGGACCCGCGCCACGGTGAGGTGCGGGACGTACGGCGCGCGCTCCACGGCGATGCCGCACGACCGGGCGGTCCGGCGCGCGACGCGCGCGAGCCGCGACAGCGCCTCGACGTCACCCTCGACACCGGCCCAGAGCACGCGCGGCCGCGCCGGTCGCGGGAACGCCCCGCCGCCCGCGATCCGCAGCGAGAACGGCGCGGTGCCGCGCACCGCCTCGGCCAGCGCCGCGCCGTACGGCGCCGGGTCGGCCACCTCACCGAGGAACACCAGCGTGAGGTGCCAGCGATCCGGCGGCACCCACGTCGCGGGCAGCGACCGCAGCGGCTCGACCGCCGCCGCCAGCGACGCCAGCGACGACGGGGGCGGGGTCACCGCGACGAACGCCCGCATCAGGACTTCGGTGGCGCCTTGCCGCAGACGAACCGCGGCTCGGGCAGGTACCGCGTGTGGAACTTCTCGCGGCGGATCTCTTTGCCCTTGACCTTGAACACCCGCCAGACGTCGATGTCGAAGCCGCCCTCGCCCGACGACGACTCGCAGGTCGGGCGGGAGTCGTACTGCGTATGGAACGGCTTGAACCGATAGCGCTCGCCCGAGACCGACTCGATGTCGTAGCGCTTGGTGCTCCAGAACGTCACCGTCACCGACTTGTCGGTGTACGCGCTCGTGACGAGCACGCCGTACGGCGAGTCGTTCTGCCACTGGAGGTCAGGCGACGGCGTCGACACCGTCGCCTCGCGACCGGCCGGGTAGCGACTGATGTAGTAGCTGTGCGTCTTGTGGTAGACGTCCGCGAACCCGCCGAAGAACACCGCGTTGAACATCGTCGTGGCGAACTGCGAGACGCCGCCGCCGACAGCCGGCACGAACTTGCCGTCGAGGATCATCGGCGCCATGACGAAGCCGCGCGCGGTGTCGCGCGGGCCGACGTGGCCGTTGAGGCTGAACGTCTCGCCGGGCAGGACTACCGCGCCGTTCACGATGTCGGCCATGTGGTGGATGTTGATAACGCGGGCGCGGCAGCACGGGTGGTACGTCGTGAACTCGCCGACCTTCTCCTTGATGCCGAGGGTCTTCGCGAGCACGGTCGAGACGCGCGGCTCGGCGTCGACGAGGACGAGGTCGACGGTTCGCGGCGCGGGTTGCCTCAGCACAGGCAGCAGAGCCGACGCGAGCGCGTCGCGGTCGACGCTCCGGCCGAGCGCCGACTCGCCGATGGTGACGACGCCGTTGTCGTCGACGGTGATCGGCGCGTCCTTCGGCGGCGTCTCGACCGGCTTCAACGTTTCCTCGAGAACAACGGCGAGTCGCTTCCCGTCGAGCTTCGGTGTGATCCGGCCGTCGGCGCCGGTCTCGATGCGGAGCACCGACGCGACTTGCTGGCGGGTCATCGTGACGTCGTCGTCCGGCGTGCGCAGGGTCACCGGCGCGGCGACGGCTGGGTCGGCGAACCCGTGCAACGCGGTCGCGACGTCGGCCGCAGTGGTCTTGACCGGCGTCGTGGTGACCGTGGCGGCGACCGTCCCCCGCGGGTACGACGCGACGACAGCGGCCGTGGTCTTCGCGACGTCGACGGCGAGCCCGACCCGCGGCGGCACCGCGACGGGCGTCACGCCGTCGAACCGCACCGACCCCTCGCGAGCCGAGCGGTCGACCCTCGCGGCCCAGCCTTCGACCGCGGTACGCAGCTTCGCCGCGTCGGCCGTCGCGACCGGTGTCACGTCGTGCGTCGCGAACAGCGCGGCGATCCGGACGAACGGGTTCAGCGACTGGTCGCGCGCGAGGTCGAGGGTCCGCTTCGCGTCGACACGCAGGCCGACGGTCGCGGCATCCAGGACGAGCGGCGGCGTGCCCTCGGGGCCGGTCACGGTGACCCGCTGAGGACCCGTCACCCGGGTCGCGACCAGGCGCAGGGCAGCCGAACGGGACTTCCCGCCGATGGTCACGCCGGCGACGCGGGTGCCCCTCGGCACGCGGCCGCTCGCGAGCGCGACATCGGTGACGTACAGCAACGCGAGGAGCCCGACGAAACCGAGCAGGCCCGCGAGGATGCGGCGGCGGGTCGTCGTCACAACGGGAGAGCCTACGTCCCTCAGCGGATGACTTCGTACGGGACGGCTGGGGCGGTCCGGCGCAACGGACGGCGGAGGGGGCGACCGCTGCTCCGGAACAGCAGCCAGCCGGTCGCCGCGCTGACCGCGAACGAGGCGAGCCCGCCGACGACGAGCGTCGAGCGCGGTCCGACGTGCTGCCCGAGCCAGCCGATCACGGGCGCGCCGAACGGCGTGCCGCCGATGAACACGAGCATGTACAGCGAGAGCACCCGCCCGCGCATCGCCGCGCCCGCGCCGACCTGCACCGTCGACAGCGCGGTCGAGCTGAACGAGATGACTGCGAAGCCCGTGGGCACCAGCAGGATCGAGAACAGCACGATGTTCGGCATCAGGCCGAGCGCGGTCTCCAGGATGCCGAAGGCGAGCGCGGACGCGACGAGCACGCGTTGCGTCGGACGTTCGCGACGGGCGGTCAGCAGCGCGCCGACGAGCGAGCCCCCGGCCAGCAACGCGGACAGCGCGCCGTACGTCCCGGCGCCGCGGTGGAACTGGTTACGCGCCATCAGCGCGAGGGTGATCTGGAAGTTGAGACCGACCATGCCGATGACGCCCGCCATGACGATGGGCAGCAGCAGGTCGCGCCGCCCGCGCACGTAGCGAAGCCCGGCGCGGAGCTGGCCCTTGGCCCGCTCGACACGACGCCCTGCGAACAGCTCCTCCTCGCGCATCAGCGTCAGGCCGTAGATGACGGCGAGGTACGACGCGGCGTTGAGGAAGAACACCGGCGCGGTGCCGCCGTGCGCGATCATCAGGCCCGCGATCGCCGGGCCGAGGATGCGCGCGGAGTTGAACGTCGCGCTGTTCAGGCCGACGGCGTTCGTCACGTCGTCCGGGCCGACCATCTCGACGACGAACGCCTGCCGCGCGGGCAGGTCGAACACGTTCGTCAGCCCGAGCGCGAACGCGAAGACGAACACCATCCAGGTCTGCACCACGCCCGTCACGACGAGCGTGCCGAGGCTGAGGGCGAGCGCCCCCTGGACGGCTTGCGTGCCGATGACGACGCGCCGCTTGTTGTGGCGGTCGGCGTACACGCCGCCCCAGAGGCCGAACAGCAGCAACGGCAGGAACTGCAGCGCGGTCGTGACGCCGAGCGCGGTGCCGCTGCGGTGGGTGAGGTCGAGGACGAGCCAGTCCTGGGCGACGTTCTGCATCCAGGTGCCGGTGAGGCTGACGAGCTGGCCAGTCGCGAACAGCCGGTAGTTCCTGATCGCGAGCGAGCGGAACATCGGGCTCATGACCGAGTCAGCCGTTCCAGGACTGGCGCGGCGGCCCGGAGGACGTCCAGCTCCTCCTCGGTGAGCCGGGTGAGGTGACG
>CBQZLL010000009.1:0-23604 GCA_967749945.1 uncultured Frankiaceae bacterium | reverse complement strand
CTGCGCTGGTTCGAGACGCTGCCGGAGGTCGCGCCCGACGAGGACCTCGACCTCCTCGTCGCCGACGAGGACCTGCCCGCGCTCGAAGCGGTGCTCGACCAGCTGCCGGGCACGATCCCGTGCGACGTGTACACGGTGACCGGCCTGCCCGGGACTGACCACGCGAGCATGGCCTGCTACCCGCCGCGGCTGGCGCAACGCATCCTCGACCGCGCCGTGCTCTGGAACGGTGCGCGGGTGCCCTGCCCGGTCGACGCGTTCGACTCGCTCGCGTACCACGCGGTGTTCCACAAGGGCCGGCTCGCCGACGAGTACCACGACTACGCCACCGCGCTCGCCGACAAGGGCGCGGCGATGGGCATCGCACCGCCGGAGTCGGTCGACGCGCTCGCCGACCTCCTCGACGCGCGCGGTTGGGCACCACCGCTCGACACGCTCGCACGGCTGGGCAAGTCGAACCCATGGGCCGCCGAACGGCACGCGCGCACGGTTGCGCGCGAGGCCGAGTCCTGCCCCGGGCTCGCGGTGTTCCTCGTCCGGTCGTCGGCGGCGGACGACGCCGCGGCCGTCCGCGAGCGGCTCGTCGCCGAGGGGTTCACCGTCCTCGCCGCGGAGCCGCTCGACCTGGCAGCGCGGGCCCGGCTGGCGGAATCGGCGCGCGGCGGCAACTGGGGGAGGGGGCCGTACGCCCGTAGCGGCGGGCCGCCCGCGTACGCCATCGTCGCCGTCGACGTGATGCCGATCCGGCCGTCGGCGCGCACGCGGAGCACCTGGCCTGGCGTCGACAACGAACGCCTGCTGGTCAAGGAGGAGATCCGCGCGCTGCTCAACGCCGGGCTCCCGTCGAGCGAGCACCGCAACGCGCTCCACTCGAGCGACAACGCGGCGGAGGCGCTCGCGTACCTGCGCCTCGCGCTGCCGACCGACGCCGCGTGGCTCGTCGCGGCGGCGCGCAAGCTGCGCGCGGCGTTCGACCCGGACCCCGAGGTGGCGCGCGACCTGACGAGGAACGGCCGGCGCGCCCGCGTCGAGGTCGTCGCGAGTGACGGCGGGCCGCTCGTCCGCAAGACGTTCCGGCCCGGGTGCGAGCGCTTCCTCGACCGCGAGCGGACCGCGATGACCGCGCTCGCCCGTGGATCCGCGCACCTGCTCCCGCTCGTCGCAGAGGGACCCGGGTGGGTCGCGTCGCGCTACGTCGAGTCCACGCTGCGCTTCGACCCGCGGCACCCGCGCCTGCTGCCGTTGCGCGTCGCGGACGCCGCGATCGAGACCGCGCGCGAGGTGCACGCGCTCGGGTACGCGCTCGTCGACTTCACGCCGGCCAACCTGATCGTCGGCCGTAACGGCGCGACGTACGTCGTCGACTACGAGTTCCTGCACCGGTACGACACGTGCCCGCCGCTGGCGGAGTCGTACGACCTCGCCGGGCCGCCGCCGGACTTCGCGGGCGATCTCCCGGTCGGCCCGCGCGGGCTCGGGTGGGCCGCCGCGTGGGAGCCGTACGTCGGGGTCCCGCTCGACGCGATGCTCGCGCCGACCTGGCGGCGACACATGACGCGGACGCGGTACCGGCTCACGGTGCTCTGGCCGGGTGCGCTGCGGGCGTGGACCGCGCTGCAAGGCCGCCGTACCCGGCGCCGGACCGGCGCGGTCATCAGGCGCCGTGGGAAACCACCCGCCGGGGATGTACTAAACCCTGCGACCCGCGCCTCTGTGCCGTGAACGAGGACCGCGGTTAGGCGGGAACGTGATGAACCGAACTGTGCGGATCGGTCTCAAAGTACGGCGAGCGGCGGTCCTGGCCGCGTGCGCCGTGCTGTTGTTCGGGACGCCGGCGAGCGCGGCGACAGGCTCGCCGGCCAACACGTCCCTGCCCGTGATCACGGGCAGCCCGTACGTCGGGCAGACGCTGGCCGTCTCGACCGGGACCTGGACGGGCATTACGCCCATGACGTTCACGTACCAGTGGAAACGGTGCAACTCCTCCGGCGGGTCGTGCAGCAAGATCGCGGGGTCCACCGCGGCCACCCGGCTGCTCGTCGCCGCGGACAACGGCAAGCGGCTCAAGGTCGCCGTCACGGCGCGGAACTCCGCCGGCAGCAAGACCGCGACCACCGCCGCGACGGCGGTCGTGACGACCCCCGCGGCACCGGCGATCGTCACGGCACCCGCGATCAGCGGCACGGCGCGGTCCGGCGAGACGCTCACCGCGAGCGACGGCACGTGGTCGGGCACCACGCCGATGACGTTCGCGACGGCCTGGCTGCGCTGTCCCGAGGTCGACCCCTGCGCCCAGATCGCCACCGGCTCGTCGTACGTCGCGACCGACGACGACGTCGACAACTCCCTGGCCGTCCAGGTCACCGCGACCAACTTCGTCGGCAGCACGCTCGCGACGTCGGTGCCGACCGCAGACGTCCTGGCCGCGCTGCCGGCCAACGTCGACCTGCCGTCGGTGCAGGGCACGGCCGCGGGTGGCGAGACGCTGACCGCGTCACCCGGCAGCTGGACCGGCACGCCGACGATCACCTTCGCGTACGAGTGGCAGCGGTGCGACACGCTGGGCGAGAACTGCGCGTCACTCGCGACCGGCGACACGTACGTCACCGTCGCCGCCGACCTCGACCACACGCTCGTCGTCGTCGTGACGGCGACCAACGCCGGTGGCGACGCTGCCGCGACCTCGCCGCCGAGCGCGGTCATCCAGCCGACGGGCGCGCCGCCGCAGAACATCGACCTGCCGACCCTGACCGGCTTCGCGGTCGACGGCGAGACACTCACCGGAGCGCCAGGCACGTGGACCGGCTCGGACCCGGTCGGCCTCGCCTACCAGTGGCTCGGCTGCACCGAGCCCGACCTTGTCTGTACCGCCGTCCCGGACGCGACCACGGACACCTATCTCATCCGCTCCGCCGATGTCGGGCAGCATCTGGTCTTCCAGGTCACGGGGTCCGACATCGGCGGCACGACGACGGCGGCGTCCGCACCGACCGACGTCGTCGTGGGGGTCGCTCCGGCGTCGTCGTCGCCACCGGTCGTCACGGGAGCTCCCGTCGACGGCTCGGTGCTGGCGGCGACGCCGGGCGACTGGACCGGGACGACGCCGATGACGTTCGACTACGAGTGGCAGCGCTGTGACGGCACGACGTGCGTCGCGGTCGGCACCGACCCGACATACACTCTGTCGCCCGACGACTTCGGCTTCGTCCTGCAGGTCGCCGCAACCGCCACCAACGCCAGCGGGACGGCCGGTCCGGTCACGTCCGAGCCGACCGGGACCGTCACCGCGGCCGCGCCGGAGAACATCACGGCGCCGAGCATCTCCGGCACCGCGACCGAGGGCTCGACCCTGACGGCACTGGTGGGCACCTGGACGGGAACGGTCCCCGTGACATTCACCTACCAGTGGCAGCGCTGTGCGGGCGCGACGTGCACCGACGCGACCGCGGCTGGCCTCACCGACCCCGGGTACGTCGTCGTCCTGGAGGACGTCGGCGACACGTTGCTCGTCATCGTGACCGCGTCGAACATTGCCGGCGACGTGAGCGTTCCGTCTCAGCCGACCGACCCCGTCGGCGGCACCAGCCCGTCCCCGACGTCCACGCCGGTCGTCTCCGGTACTCCGGAGGTCGGCGAGACCCTCTCGACGAGCAACGGCACGTGGACCGGCGTCCAGCCGATGTCGTACACGTACGCCTGGCAGGTCTGCGACGAGGGCGGGAACGCCTGCAACCCGACGATGCCGCCCGTCACCGACCCCGAGTACCTGGTCAAGACGTACGACGCGGGCCTGACGATCGCCGTCGAGGTGACCGCGCACAACGCGGCGAGCGAAGCCTCCGCGGTGTCGTCGCCGACCGGCCAGGTCGCGGCCGCCAGCACGGCGATCACCGTCGCGAACTGGCACATGGAGCAGACCAACGGCACGATGACCGACTCGTCCGGCTACCGGAACCACGGGTCGCTCGTCAACGTCGTCAGCGGTATTCCCGGCTCCGTCGGGCTCGGGTTCCGGTTCAACGCCGACCCGGCCCGGGTCGACGTGCCGACCGCGCCGAGCCTGAGCCCGGGTAGCGCGAAGTGGACGATCACGGTGCGCGTCCGGTTCGCCGACCCGCCGTCGCTGGAGGTCGGTGACTACGACCTCATCCGCAAGGGTCTCGGCTCGACCGTGGGCGGCGACTGGAAGTTCGAGATCTGGACCAACGGCAAGGCGAGCTGCTACGCGCAGGGCTCGACGGGTGGCATGCGCCTCACTGCCGGCCCGGACCTCTCCGACAACCAGTGGCACACGATCACCTGCGTGGAGACGCCGACCACCCTCAAGCTCATCGTCGACGGCAACAGCGTCGGCTCGAAGACTGGGTCGATCGGCGCGATCAGCAACACCGACGTGCTCACCGTGGGCGCCAAGATCGTCGGCGGCGACCAGTACGTGGGTGACCTGGACGAGGTGCTGCTGAAGGTCGGCTGACCCAGCCGCGGTCTCGTGATCTTGGCGATGGTGGTGCACCACATGCGCGCAGAACCTCGCCAAGATCACGAGTTTTCGGGGCGTGGTGCTGAGACCCGAAGCGGGGTCAGCGATGCGCGGCGACGCGGGCGCCGGCCAGCAGGCCCCAGCGGTCGTGACCGTCATCCAGCAACGTGTCGAGCCGCAGCAGGTCGGACCGCAACGCGTCGGCGAGCACCACCCGTAGCTCAGGCGTGAGGACCGCCGCGTCCGCGTCGAGCCGTGCCTCGAGGAACGGCTTCAGCGCCGCGCGCACGACGCGTCGCGCGGGCATCGCCCGGCGGGCCACCTTGCCGACGCGCGTGTGTTCCATCCGGCGGACCCCGGGACGGCGCGCGCGGCGGTTCGCCGTGACGTTGCGGTCGGTGAGGTCGAGTGGTACGTCGGGGTCGAGACCGGCGAAGCGCACCACCCCGGCGAGCGTCGCCGCCGGATCGCGCCGCATGTCCTCGGTGTAGAGGACCAGAATTCGATCAGGTGCGTAGTACCGCTGCCACTGCTCGAGCTGCATCGCGTACCGGCTGGTGTCCAGGTACGTCGCGTGCTCCAGCACCGCGCGCTCGAACGGCAGCTGTTCGCGTCCGTGCCACAGCTCGTGCAGGAAATGCGAGCGGATGCGCTCGACCGGGTCGCGCAGCACGTAGACGAGCTTCGCGTCCGGGACGAGGAGGGATGCGCGCGCCGGGATGTCGCGCCACTGGGGGAAGCGCGTGTACGCCGGCGTCGCGTCGAGCCGGACCGGCGTGTCGTCGCCGAACTGCTCGCCGTACCAGCCCGGTCCCTGCCGCCAGTTCGGCGACCGGTCGAAGAAGTGCAGCTCCTTGGTGCTCGCCACGCCCACGTCGGGGTGCGAGCTGAGCGCCGACCACAGGGTGCTCGTCCCAGCCTTCATCGCGCCGATGACGAGCAGGTTCGGGCGGGCCATGGCTTAGAACGTCTCGCCGTACCGGTCGAACCAGGACCGGCGGCCTGCGACGCAGAGCAGCCCGCCGGCGAGGGCGACGAGTGTCCCGAGCAGCACGTGGTCGGCGACCGGCGCACCCGTCCGCGGCAGCTCGACCGGCGGCTTGGTGATCTTGACGCCCTGCACGGTCGAGCAGGCCTTCGTGCCGCCCGTCGCATGGGCGACCAACCGGTGCTCGCGTGAGTAGAACGTCGACGAGCCGGGTCCGCCGAAACGGTCCCGGACGGCGCCGACGACCAGGTCGACCTGGAAGTAGCAGGAGGGGATCGCGACCGACAGCGATCCGGGGCCCGGGCCGAGCGTCTTCGTCACCGACGCCGACACGCGTTGCTTCGCCGCGTCGGCGCGGACGAACGTCGGACCGGGCGCCTGGTACGCCACCAGGCTCAGGGTCACCGGGCCGCACGCGTCGCGCACGGTGAAGCTCATCTGCACCGTCGCGCCTTCGACGACACCGGACACGACGCGGTGCCGTACCGCCACCGTCGCTCCCCCGACCTTCGCGCCCAGGTCCGTCAGCGAGCCGACGCCCGTACAGGACGTTGCGGGTCGCGGTCCGGCTGCGACGGCCGCGGGCGCCACCCACGACAGCCACAGGACCGGAACCGCGACGAGGACGCCACAACGACGCAAGCCGACGACCGGCGCAGGCGGGCTCGCCACCCGCCCTGGGGTGCGCAGGTCTGTCACCACGTCGGCCTCCCCTGGGGGAACGCGCCGCTTCGGGCGTCACCCGAGTCGAGAGCGCGACGGGCCTCCCTGATACATCGTCTGGCGGCGTATCACCGGCCGCACGCGCCCGCTCCTTTTCCGAAGCCGACCACTCCGACGGGAGTACGCGCGATGAGGAGAGCCCAGGCACTCGCGGCGGTCACGCTGGTCCTGGCGGCGGCCGCCGGCGCGGGGTGCTCGGCGTCCGCGTCCGGCTCGTCGAAGGCCGTCGTGCGGCTCGGCTACTTCCCGAACCTCACCCACGCCACCGCCCTCGTCGGTGTCCGGCGCGGCCTCTTCGCGAACGCGCTCGGCTCGACGGCGACGCTGCGGCCGACGACGTTCACGGCTGGGCCGGCCGCGGTCGAGGCGTTGTTCTCGAACGCGATCGACGCGACGTACATCGGTCCGAGCCCGACGCTGACCGCGTGGATCAAGAGCAAGGGCGCAGCGGTCCGCGTCGTCGCCGGCGCGACCTCGGGCGGTGCGGCGCTCGTCGTCAGGGCAGGCATCACCTCGGCGGCCGGCCTACGACACGCGAAGATCGCGAGCCCGCAGATCGGAAACACGCAGGACGTCGCGTTGCGCTGGTGGCTGCGCGAGCACGGACTGCGCACGACCCTCACCGGTGGCGGCGACGTCTCCGTCGTCCCCGAGGACAACGCGACGACGCTCGACGCGTTTGCCAGCGGCGCGGTCGACGGCGCGTGGGCGCCTGAGCCGTACGTCTCGCGCCTCGTCGCCGCCGGTGGCCACGTCCTCGTCGACGAGCGAAGCCTGTGGCCGAAGGGACAGTTCGTCACGACGCAGCTCGTCGTGCGGACGGCGTTCCTCGAAGCGCACCCCGACGTCGTACGCCGGCTCATCGACGGTCACGTCACCGCGACCCTGCTGATCCAGCAGGAGCCCGCGGTCGCGAAGCACGCCGTCGCCGACCAGCTCGCCGCGCTGACGGGCAAGCCCTTCAGCACCGACATCATCGAGAAGGCGTGGCAGACCATGACGTTCACCTACGACCCTTTGCCCGCGTCGCTCGCTGCCGGTGCCGACCGGGCCAGGCAGCTCGGCATCGTCAAGGAACGCCCGCCGGACCTCGCGCGCCTCTACGACCTGTCACTGCTCGACGCCGTGCTCGACGAGCGCGGCCTCCCGGTCCCGGTCACGCCATGACCGCCACCCTGGAACGGACCGACGTCGCGCTCGTCGTCGACGGCGTCCGCAAGGAGTACGGCGGGTCCCGGTCCGTCACAGTCGCACTGGACCGGTTCTCGCTCACCGTCCGGCGAGGGGAGCTGGTCTGCGTCGTCGGCGCGTCGGGCTGCGGCAAGAGCACGCTGCTGTCGTTGGTCGCGGGGCTCGACGAGCCGAGCACCGGTGTCGTGACGCGGACCAGCAGCCGCGTCGCGCTGATGTTCCAGGACGCGGCGTTGTTCCCGTGGCTCACGGTCGGCGGCAACGTCGACCTCGCGCTGAAGCTGCGCGGCGTACCGAAGGCCGACCGCCCCGCCGAGACCGCCCGCCTGCTCGCGCTCGCGCACCTCGCCGGCGCGGCTCGCCGTCGCCCGCACGAGCTGTCGGGCGGCATGCGCCAACGCGCGGCACTCGCCCGGGCGCTCGCGCAGCAGGCCGACCTGCTGTTGCTCGACGAGCCGTTCGGCGCGCTCGACGCGATGACCCGCGACCGGCTGCACGACGAGCTCGAGCGCATCTGGGCGCTGTCCGGGCTCACTGCGCTGTTCGTCACGCACAACGTGCGCGAGGCGGTCCGGCTCGCCGACCGGATCGTGCTACTCAGGTCCCGACCTGGACCGGTGCTCGCCGAGGTCCCGATCGACCTGCCCCGACCGCGGCGGATCGAGTCGGCGGCGGTCGCCGAACTCGCCGCGACTGTCGCGGACCGGCTGCGGGTGGAGGTGAGCCGCGATGACGACGACCAGGATTGACCTCACCGGCCCGATGCCGACCGTCGTCGTACGGCCTCGGGCGATCGTGCTGGGTGACCGCGCGCGGCGCGCGTACCGGGCAACCTGGCCGAAGGTCGCGGCGCTGACCGGTGCGCTGGTGATCTGGCAGATCGTCGCGTCGAGCGGCTGGCGTCCGTCGTACGTCCTCCCGGGACCCGGGGCGGTCGGGCGCGAGCTCGTCGCGATGGCGCGGACGGGGGAGTTCTGGTCGGCGGTGCTGACGACGTTGCGCCGCGCCGCGGCCGGGTTCGGCCTGGCCGTCGTCGTCGGCTCGGCGGCGGGACTCGCGGTCTCCCGGTCGCGGCCGTTGCGGGCGGCGTTCGGCTCGTTCATCACCGGCATCCAGACCATGCCGTCGATCGCGTGGTTCCCGCTCGCCATCCTGCTGTTCAAGCTGAGCGAGGCGGCGATCCTCTTCGTCGTCGTGCTCGGCGCGGCACCCGCGATCGCGAACGGCCTCATCTCCGGCGTCGACTACGTACCGCCACTGCTGCTGCGCGCGGGCCGGACGCTCGGCGCGCGCGGGATCGCGCTCTACCGGCACGTCGTGCTGCCCGCGTCGCTCCCGTCGTACGTCGCGGGGTTGAAGCAGGGCTGGGCGTTTGCGTGGCGCAGCCTGATGGCGGGCGAGCTGCTCGTCGTGCTTGCCAACCGGCCGTCGCTCGGTGTCGACCTGCAGCTCGCGCGGGAGTTCGTCGACGCGCCGCGGCTCATCGCGCTGATGATCGTCGTCCTCGTCATCGGGATCGCCGTCGACGGCGGGTTCCGCGCGGCCGACGGGGCCATCCGGCGCCGCTGGGGCGTCGTGGAGCGCTGACGTGCACATCTCCGCGAAGGTCGACTATGCCGTTCGTGCCTTGCTCGTCCTCGCCGCGGCCGATCCGTCCGGCCCGCCGGTGAGCGGTGCGGCGATCGCGCGCGCGCAGGCCGTACCGGGGAAGTTCCTCGAACAGATCCTGCTCGACCTCCGCAACGCGGGCCTGGTGGAGAGTCGTCGGGGCAACGGAGGCGGCTACCTGTTGGGCCGGCCGGCCGCGTTGATCTCCGTCGCGGACGTCGTCCGCGTCGTCGACGGCCCGCTCGCCGAGGTGCGCGGGCTGCGGCCCGAGCGAGCCGCGTACGTCGGCGCCGCGCACGACCTGCAGGATGTCTGGATCGCGGTCCGGGCGAGCCTGCGCGCGGTCCTCGAGCCCGTGACGCTGGCCGACATCGTGGCGGGCACCCTCCCCGAAGCGACCATCGCACTGGCCGCCGACCCGGCCGCCTGGGCCTCGCACTAGTAGGGACGCGCGGCTCCGCCGCGCCGCCGCCCTCGCGATCTTGGCGATGTTCTGCACGCATCTGGTGCAAACCATCGCCAAGATCACGAGTTTTCGAGCTAGGACCAGGTCGGTCGCTGGGCTGTGCCGGGGATCGCGTGCGTCGTGCCGCCCGCGAACACGTACGCGCGGTCGGCCGCGCCGACCAGCAGGTACGCGTCTCCGGTCGAGTAGTCGAGCGACGTGACCTTCAGCGCGCCGAGGTAGCCGGCCAGCGCGAGGTGCTGGCCGTCCGCGTCGAGGCGGTAGAGCCGGGTGTCGCTGCCGCAGGCGGCGGCGGCGACGAGCTGCCGGCCGCTCCACGTCACGGCCAGCCACTCGCAGCCGCCTGGCGGCGGGGTGATCGTGCCGTCCGCGTGCAGCGCCGTCCCGGTGTCCTTGACCGTGACGTACGCGACACCGCCGTCGCCGACGACGGGTCCGGACCGCACCGATCCGTCGACGGGCAGCGTCGCCGGTCGCGGCCCGGTCACGACGATCTCCGCGCCGGTCGTGCACCCCGACCGCAGATACGCGAGCACGTCGCCCCGACGGCTCGGGTGGGAGAGCGCGCCGCTGCTCGCGTCGGCGAGCGTCGTCGGTGACCCGCCACCCACCGGCACGCTGAGGATCGAGCTGGCGCAGGTGCCCGCGCCTTGCGCGTAGACGACGGTCTTCGCATCGGCGGAGAGTTCGGGGTCGGACGCGCCGCCGCCGGGCTGCGCATCGGTGAGGTAGCGGACGACGGTGCCCTTCGCCGTCGAGATCACCGCGACCCGCTGGTCGCGGACCGCGACGAGCGCCTCCGGCAGCGCGCCCGCCGCGCGCCCGAACGTCACCGGCACCGCCGCCGCGTCGGCCAGCCCCGAGTCGATCAGGCTGCCGTTGGTGACGAGGAGCGATCCGGTGCTCGCCGTCGTCGTGAACGCGAGGCTCACGTCCCAGACGTTCGGCGGGCCGGTCGTCGCGCGCCCGGTTGCGAGGACGACCGGCGCCGAGCCGCCGCTGTCCGCGCGCAGGCTGACGTCGAACGCCGGGTCGACCGTCTGGTACGTCCCGTGCGCCGCGAGCCGGCTCGTCACGTCGTCCCCGGCGGCCGGCCGGTCGATCGCGACGGACGGGCTGGTCGCGAGCGTCACGACGTACGGCGCGCCGCCGTCCAGGGCGAACCCCTCGACGGTGACGGTCGTCACCGTGCGCTGCGTGCCGTTGACCGGACGCGTGACGTCGTACGTGCCCGGGCCCACCTCCGACACCGACGCGTCGGCGATGCCGACGTACGTCCGCGCGAAGCCGAGTGCCGCGCCGTCCTCGGTCGCGAGCGACGGGTAGATCGAGTGGTCCAGCGTCCACGCACGCACCTCGGCGGTGGTGGTGAGCGGCCAGATCGCGCCGATCGGCGAGTTGTCGACGGCCGGAGCGTCGCTCGGCGACACGACCGGCGACGGCGACGCGCTCGTCGACACGCTCGGCGACGGGTTCGCCTGGTCGAGACCCTTCGGTGTGCCGTTCGTGCTCGCGAACACCGCCACCGCGACCACCGTCAGCGCCGCGGTCGCGAGCGCGCCGCCGCGCACCCACCACATCCGGCGGCGCCGGGCGGCGATGCCGGTGGTGATCGCGTCCCAGCCCGCGGCGGAGGGATCGACGGCGTCGGCCTCCATCCGGAGGATCGCGCGGATCGTGTCGTCGGTGTTCATGACTGCGGCTCCAGGTGACGCGCAAGTGCGGCCTTGCCGCGGTGCAGGTGGGACTTCACGGCCCCTTGGCTGACGCCCATCGTCGCGGCGATCTCCGCCTCGCTGAGGTCGCCGTAGAAGCGGAGGACGATCGCTTCGCGTTGCTTGTCCGGCAACGCCCGCAAGGCCGCGATGACCGCGTCGCGCTCCGCGCGGGTAATCGCGCCGTACTCGGCGCTCGGGGCGTCGGGCTCCGGTCGCGGCGCGTGGCGTTCGACGACCTGGCGGTGCCGCATCCGCGACCGGGACAGGTTGACGACCGTGGTCCGCAGGTACGGCAGGGCCTTGTCCGGGTCCTTGATGCGGCGCCACGCACCATGCATCCGGATGTACGCGTCCTGCACCACGTCCTCACTGGCGCCGACATCGTCCAGCAGCAGCGCGGCGAGCCGGACCAGCGAGCGGTAGTGCACCCGATAGAGGTCGACCAGTGCCTCGTCGTGCGTCTGCGCACGGTCCCCCGGCATCGCCACGACCCCGATCATGCCTGTAACGACGCGGGCCGTGACCGCAAGGTTTACCGCCTGCCTTACGATGCGTCGTCATGCAGCGATGGCGTACGGCTGGCGGCGGGCTCGTGCTCGCCTGGCTCGTGCTGGGCGCCCCCGCCGCGTTCGCCGACTCGCCCTCGCCGACGCCGAGCGAGACCGCCACGACGAGCGAGCCCGCCGCACCGCCGACGTGCAAGCCACAGCTCAAGCCACTGTGCTCGCCGACGCCGTCCGAGTCGCCGTCCGAGTCGCCGACCCCGACGCACTCGAGGACGCCGTCCCCGACCCCGACCACGCCGTCGCCGACGCCGCGACGGACCTTCAGCCGTACGCCGACGCCGGCCAGCACGCACTCGTTCTCGCCGTTGCCGCTCGTCACGCTCGACCCCGGCGACGAGCCGACGAGCGCGCCGCCGTCGGCGAGCACCGCGCCCGTCGCGTCGAGCGGCGGCAGCGGTGGCGCGGCGCTCGCGATCGTCGGGCTCGTCCTCGTCGTGCTGCTCGGCATCGGCGGCGGCGTCGGGCTCTACCTGACGCGGGACACCACGGCGGTATAGGAAGTCCTCTATGTCGGAGGACTGCCTGTTCTGCCGGATCGTGGCCGGCGAGATCCCCGCGACCGTCGTCCGGGATACGGACGAGTTCGTCGCGTTCCGCGACATCGCGCCGAAGGCGCCGGTCCACGTCCTCGTCGTCCCGCGCGTACACCACCCCGATGTCGCGGCGCTCGTCGCGGCCGACCCGGCGTTGACGGCCCGGCTCGTCGCGGAGACCGCCGAGGTCGCGCGCGCCGAGGGGATCGGTGACGGCTGGCGGCTGGTGCTCAACACCGGCTCGCCGGTGGGGCAGACGGTGTTCCACGTCCACGCGCACGTCCTCGGCGGCGGACGGATCGAGGGTCTGTGACGGCGGCGACCGACGCCGGCGACCGCCTCGTCGCCAATCGCCAGTCCGAACGCCGCATCCCCAGCGTCAGCGCGGCCGTGTTCCGTGGCCGCAACCGCCTCTGGTACGGCGCGGCCGGACGTCCCGACCTGAGCACCGACGCGGCGCCGACCGCGGACACGCAGTACCGGCTCGGCTCGATCACGAGGACGTTCACGGCCGTGCTCGTGATGCAGCTCAGGGACGCGGGCGCGCTCGACCTCGACGACCGCGTCGCCGGCCATCTTCCGGACTCGCCGCACGGCGACCTCACCGTGCGCCGCCTGCTCGCGCACCTGTCCGGCCTGCAACGCGAGCCGGTCGGCGACGTGTGGGAGACGCTCGTCGCGCCGACCCGCGACGAGCTGTTCGCCAACCTCGCCGTGGCGGAGATGGTGTCCGCGCCGCAGCGCCGCTGGCACTACTCGAACCTCGCGTACGGCGTCCTCGGCGAGGTCGTCGCGCGGCTCACCGGCTCGACCTGGGCGGACGCGCTCGCAACGCGCATCCTCGGGCCACTCGACCTCAGCCGGACGACGCTCGACCCGGTCGAGCCGTATGCCCGCGGCTACCTGGTCGACGCGTACGCCGACCGCGCTGTCGCGGAGCCGGTGCTGCGGATGGGCGGCGTCGCGAGCGCGGCCGAGCTCTGGTCGTCCATCGACGATCTCGCGGCGTGGGGCGCGTTCCTCCTCGACCCCGACCCGGCCGTCCTCGCGCCCGCGACGGTCGAGGAGATGACGACCGTGCACGGCATGGCCGACGAGACCGGGTGGGCGCTTGCCTGGGGGCTCGGGCTCATGCTGTTCCGCCGTCCCGACCGGATCCTCGTCGGGCACACCGGCGGGATGCCGGGCCACAACGCCGGGCTGGCCGTCTCGCGCAAGGACGGTGTCGGCGCGGCGGTGTTCGGCAACGGCACGGTCGGGCTCGAGCCCGGCGCGTTCGCGGGCGAGCTCGTCGACACCTGGCTGACGAACGACCCGGCGCCCGCCATGCCGTGGGCGCCGGGCGAGCCGGTGCCCGCCGCGTACGACGGGCTGCTCGGCCGCTGGTGGACCGAGGGCACCGAGTTCGTGTTCTCGTGGCGCGAGGGGCGGCTGCAGGCGCTGCCCGCGGGCGCGCCGGCGTCGATGCCACCGGCGGTGTTCGAGCCCGCGGGCGACGACGCGTTCCGTACGGTGTCGGGACGCGAAGCGGGCGAGTGGCTGCGGGTCGTCCGCGCCGCCGACGGGACCGTGACGAAGCTCTACTGGGCGACGTACCCGGTAACCCGGTCCCCGCTGGCGTTCGGCGCGTCATAACATCGACTCACTGTGGCCGAGACCGTGAAGACCAAGATCGTGGTGCCGGGCGCTCACTCGATGGTCAGCCTGCTCGGCCAGCGGGACGAGCTCCTGTCCATCATCGAGCGCGCGTTCAAGTCCGACATCATGGTGCGCGGCAACGAGATCACGGTGACCGGCGACGCCGACGAGGTGCCGCTCGCCGTACGGCTGTTCGAGGAGCTCGTCGCGTTGCTGGAGAAGGGCGACCAGCTCACCGGCGAAACGGTCGAACGTTCGCTGACGATGCTCCGGCAACGCGACACCGAGCACCCCGCCGAGGTCCTCAGCCTCAACATCCTGTCGACCCGCGGTCGCACCATCCGCCCGAAGACGCTGAACCAGAAGCGCTACGTCGACGCGATCGACAAGCACACGATCGTGTTCTCGATCGGTCCGGCGGGTACCGGCAAGACGTACCTCGCGATGGCGAAGGCCGTGCAGGCGCTGCAGGGCAAGCAGGTCAACCGGATCATCCTGACCCGGCCCGCGGTCGAGGCGGGGGAGCGGCTCGGATTCCTGCCCGGCACCCTCTACGAGAAGATCGACCCGTACTTGCGGCCGCTCTACGACGCGCTGCACGACATGGTCGACCCGGAGTCGATCCCGCGCCTCATGGCGGCCGGCACCATCGAGGTCGCGCCGCTGGCATATATGCGGGGCCGGACATTGAACGACGCGTTCATCATCCTCGATGAGGCGCAGAACACCTCGCCCGAGCAGATGAAGATGTTCCTCACCCGGCTCGGCTTCGGCTCGAAGATCGTCGTCACCGGCGACATCACGCAGATCGACCTGCCGGCCGGGACGCACAGCGGCCTCAAGGTCGTCCGCGGCATCCTCGACGGCATCGAGGACGTGCACTTCACGCAGCTCGGCAGCGCGGACGTCGTCCGCCACAAGCTCGTCTCCGAGATCGTCGACGCGTACGCCCGGTTCGATGCGGAGAACACCGCGTCCCGCGCCGCGACGCCCGCGCGCGGCCAGCGCCGTCCCAGGCGGGAGTGACCGACGTGTCGGTGTTCGTCGCCAACGAGAGCGGCATCACGGTCGACGAGGAACGACTCGTCGCGCTCGCCCGGCACGTCCTCGGCGAGCTGGGCGTGGCGCCGATGGCGGAGCTGTCGATCCTCCTCGTCGACATCGCCGCGATGGAACAGCTGCACGTCCGCTGGATGAACGAGCCTGGTCCGACCGACGTCCTCGCGTTCCCGATGGACGAGCTCGAAGGCACCCGGATGACGCACCCGGGTGACGACGACCCGCCGGAGCCCTCGTTGCTGGGCGACGTCGTGCTCTGTCCTGAGGTCGCCACGAGGCAGGCCGTGACCGCCGGTCATTCGACCCAGGACGAGCTGCACCTGCTGTGCACCCACGGCGTCCTGCACCTGCTCGGCTACGACCACGCCGATCCCGAGGACGAGCAGGCCATGTTCCGCGAGCAGGCGCGGCTGCTCGCCTCGTGGCGCGCCGCCCGCTGACGTGGACAGGGACACGGGCCTGCTGGTCCTCGCGTTCGTCCTCGTCGTCGTGGCGGGGGCGTTCGCCATGGTCGAGACGGCGATCGCGCGGACGTCGCGGGTGCGCGCCGACGGCTTGCTCCGCGAGGGGCGTCGCGGCGCGACCCGGCTCGCGGTCGTCGCGGCGGACGCCCCGCGCTACCTCAACCTCGTCCTGCTGCTACGGCTCGCCACCGAGCTGACCGCCGTCTCGATCGTCACCGCCATCGTCATCGCGGCCCGCGACCGGACCGACTGGGTCTCCATCACGGTGTCCGCGGCGTCGATGGTCATCGTGTCGTACGTCCTCGTCGGCGTCGCGCCGCGCACCATCGGGGTGCAGCACTCCGACACCGTCGCGCTGCGGACGGCCGGTGTCGTCATCTGGCTGACGCGGGTGTTCGGCCCGCTGCCGCGGCTGCTGATCCTGGTCGGCAACGCCGTCACGCCCGGCCGCGGCCTGCCGAGCGGTCCGTTCGCGAACGAGGCGGAGCTCCGCGACCTCGTCGACCTGGCCGAGGAGCGCCAGGTCATCGAGGAGGGCGAGCGGGACATGATCCACTCGGTCTTCGAGCTCGGCGACACGCTTGTCCGCGAGGTCATGGTGCCGCGACCGGACATCGTCTTCATCGAACGCGGGAAGACCGTGCGGCAGGCGCTGTCGCTCGCGTTGCGGTCGGGGTTCTCGCGCATCCCGGTCATCGGCGAGTCGGCCGACGACGTGCTCGGGGTGACGTACCTCAAGGACCTCGTCCGCAAGACGCAGGACGGCCGCGAGGACGCGAAGGTCGACGACTGCATGCGGGCGGCGACGTTCGTTCCCGACTCGAAGCCGGTCGACGAGCTGCTCCGTGACATGCAGGTCGCGCAGACCCACATGGCGGTCGTCATCGACGAGTACGGCGGCACCGCCGGTATCGTCACGATCGAGGACATCCTCGAAGAGATCGTCGGCGAGATCGCCGACGAGTACGACCGCGAGGTTCCCGCCGTCGAGCGCGTCGACGCCGACACCGTGCGTGTCACCGCGCGGCTGCCCATCGACGAGCTGAACGAGCTGTACGACGTGTCGCTGCCCGCCGAGGACGTCGATACCGTCGGCGGCCTGCTCGCGTCCGCGTTGGGGCGCGTCCCGATCCCGGGCGCGACGGTGACGCTGGAGGGCCTGACCTTCGTCGCCGAGTCGGCGAAGGGCCGCCGCAACCGGATCGGCACGGTGCTGGTCCGGCGCGGCCCGGTAGCGTGACGCGCGTGGATCCCGAGGACCAGAAGCTCGTGACGCTCGCGCGCGCGGCGTACGACCGTGCCCTGGTCCGCGCGCGTCCGGCGGCAGGCGCGGCGGTGCGAGACGACATGGGGCGCACGTACGCCGCCGCCACCGTCGAGGTCGACGGCGTCGCGGTCTCGGCGCTGCAGCTCGCGGTGGCGACCGCGATCAGCAGCGGCGCGCGGGCGTTCGAGGCCGGCGCGGTCGTGAGCGCCGACGGGCCGACCGACGACGACGGCGAGCGAGCGCTGAACGCGTTCGGCCCGGTCTCGACGCTCGTCCGCGCGCGGCCCGACGGCAGCGTCGTGGATGCCTGAGTTCCGCTCGGGCTTCGCCTGCTTCGTCGGCCGCCCGAACGCGGGCAAGTCCACCCTCACCAACGCTCTCGTCGGCACCAAGGTCGCCATCGCGAGCAGCAAGCCGCAGACCACGCGGCACGCCGTACGCGGCATCGTGCACCGACCCGATGCGCAGCTCATCCTCGTCGACACGCCGGGCCTGCACAAGCCGCGGACGCTCCTTGGCCAACGCCTCAACGACATCGTCCGTACGACGTGGTCCGAGGTCGACGTCATCGCGTTCTGCGTCCCGGCGGACCAGCCGGCGGGCCGCGGCGACGAGTACATCGCCAGGGAACTGACCGCCCTCAGGACCCCGGTCGTCGCGGTCATGACGAAGACCGATCTCCAGAACGACCGGAAGAGGACGGCCGAGCAGCTGCTCGCCATCAGCGCCCTCGGCGAGTGGGCGGAGGTGGTGCCGTGCAGCGCGGTGACGCGGCACCAGGTCGACCTGCTCGCCGACCTTCTCGTCGCACGGTTGCCCGAGGGACCGCCGCTCTACCCAGCGGGCGAGCTGACCGACGAGCCGGAGCTCGTCATGGCCGGCGAGCTGATCCGCGAGGCCGCGCTCGAGGGCGTCCGTGACGAGCTGCCGCACTCGCTCGCGGTCGTCGTCGACGAGATGGTGCCGCGGGAGAACAGCGACCTCGTCGACGTGCGCGCGACGTTGTTCGTCGAACGCGACAGCCAGAAGGCCATCGTCATCGGCAAGGGCGGCGAACGCCTTCGCGACGTCGGCACCAACGCCCGCCGCCAGATCGAGGCGCTGCTGGGCAGCCGGGTGTTCCTCGACCTCCGGGTCAAGGTCGCGAAGGACTGGCAACGCGACCCGAAGCAGCTACGCCGGCTGGGGTTCTGAGACTGCTCACTGTAGCAGTCATATGACTGATATAGTGAGCAGTGTGGATGTGGCGCGGCCGATCTCGTCTGTGATCCCGGGTGTGCCGGGGCGGGTACTTGGCGTACTCGGGCGATCGAGTACACCGTTGACCGGACGTGCCATCGCGAAGACCGTCGACCCGCCCGCGAGCCAGGCGGGCGTCGCGAAGGTCCTGGACGCGCTTGTCCTGGACGGGCTCGTGCTCCGCAACGACGCTGGGCCGTCCGCGCAGTTCGTCCTCAATCGCGAGCACCTCGCCGCGCCGTTGGTCGAGGCGTTGGCCGAGCTGCGTGCGACTCTGCTCGATCGACTGACCGCGGCAGCCGAGGCGATGCAACCAGCCCCACTCGGGGCCTATCTCTTCGGGTCGGCCGCCCGCGGCGACGGGACAGCGGCCAGCGACATCGACATCGCGTTGGTCGTGTCGGACGAAATGCCGGGCTTGGACACCTGGGACGACGCGACCGCCGAGTTGCGGCGGCACGTCCACGCGATGACGGGGAACGACGCCAATCTCGTCGAGTACTCGCCCCGCGACCTGTTCGGCGGTGACGAGCACTGGCTCGTTCGCGAGCTCCGGCGCGACGGCATCCGGCTCGGCGGCGCGGGCATCGACGACCTCGCGCGTCGCTGGCAGCGGCTCGACGCGCGGACCCGTCACGCCGCCGAGCGCGCCGGCCGTCTCCTTGCCGAGGGTCGGTACGCGGAAGCGGTCGATGCCTTCCAGGAGGCGCTCACGGCCTATCGGGCGCTCGGCGACCGCTACGGCGAGGCGATCGCGCTGGGCGACCTCGGTAACGCGTACTCCCGGCTGGACCGGCCGGACGATGCCGCAGAAGCGTTCGTGCAAGCCGCGACCATGCTCCGAGCGATGGGTGATCGCCACCATGAAGCCGCCGCGTTGGCCGGCGCGGGACGCAACCATGCCGCACTGGCGAAGCACGCCGAAGCGATCGAAGCGTACGAGCGCGCGATGTCCGTCGGCGCTGATCTGATGTACGACGAATGGCAAGGCGTCCTCCGGGTCGACCTTGCCGAGTCGTTGCATGAAACCGGCGACAACGAGCGCGCGCTGACCGAGTGCGAGCGGGGCGTTCGGCTGCTACGTGGCGCGGCTGCGGTCGATGCGGAGGCGCACGCGCTGCTGCGTCTCGCCGACTTCCTCGTCCTGGCCGACGCCGCTGCTGCTGTCGAAGCCGCCGACCGCGCGCTCCTGCTGTTCCGCGGGCTTGCGGACCGGCGCGGGGAGGGCGCCGCGTTGCAGCGGCTGGGCTCCGCGCGTGCGCTCCAGCGTGCCCACGACGAGAGCATCGCGTTGTTCGGCGAGGCGCTAGCGATCTTCCGTGAGATCGGTGACCACGATCTCGAAGCAGACGCGCTGTGGTTCCTCGGCGTCACCGTTGGCCACGCAGGTGCGACGCACGAGGGTATGCGTTCGCTCCGCGCCGCTGCGGAGATCTACCGTGCTCTCGGCCGGCCGCATGACGAGGCACGGGCCCTCAACTCGCTAGGTCGGATGGCCGAGTCTGCCGATCAGCAAGTTGTTGCGCTCGACGCGTATCGGCGCGCACTGGACGCGTACCGCCCGGTGGGCGACGAGACGGGGACGCGCTCGACGTCGCACGACCTGGAACGCGTCTACGCCGACCGACTTCGTCCGGCGGCGTCGTGAGCCGCGAGCATGCGGGCGGCTTGCCTGAGGCGCGGGTGAAGATCGCGAAGGCGCGCGAGTTCCTCGCTGACGCACACGACGCACTCGCGAAGGACCGGCCGAACGCCGCCTGCTCGAACGCGGTCAATGCGGCGATCAATGCGAACGACGCGCTCTGCCTCGCCCGGTTGCACCGCTTCTCCACGGCGAGCAGCCACACGCACGCGCTCGAACTGGCGCGCGCGTGCGGGCCCGTCGGCCGCCAGGTCGCGACCCAGTTGGAGCGCGTACTCAAGGCGAAGGACAAGGCGCAGTACGAGACCGCGTCTGTCCGCCCGGCCGAGGCGCGCCAAGTCGTGGACCGCGCCGCGCGGATCGTAGAACTGGTGGGCGGTGCACTCGTCGGCGGCTGACTTCACGCCAGCGCGTCCGCGTGCACCTCGTACGCCTCGAACTGGTTCTCGCACACGAAGCCGAGCCGCCGGTTGACGCGGAGCATGTGCTCGTTCGACGCGGAGTTCCAGGTCGTGACGCAGTGGGCCTCGGGCCGCTCGGTGACCAGACGCAGGAGGTTGGTCGCCTTCACCGAGAAGCCGAGCCCGTGGCCGCGGTGCGGCACCGCGACCGCCGTGTCCTCCTGGTGCACGACCTCGGGCCACTCCGGGGCGACGACGACGTTGGTGAACGCCGCGAGTTCCGGGCTGCCGACCTCTCGCGCGCACACCGTCCACATGTCGTGCCCGCGCGACGTGATGCCCGCCTCGAAGTCGCGGATGCGCTCGGGCGTGTAGATCCAGTCCTCCATGGTGAGGTCGTCGCGCGGGGCGGTGTTCATCGTGGTGACCATGCGGGTGTACGCCTCGAGCAGGTCGTCGGGACACGGCCCGTCGAACGACACCAGCTCGTAGCCCTCGGGCACCCGGGCAAGTGACGCGAGGTCGGCCGCGTCGAGCGACGCGAGGCGGGTGACGTTGAACTGCTCGACCGAGCCGCGCCGCCCGCCGCGCGCCTCGATGTACTTCCCGATGGGGTCGCCCTCCGGGGCGTACACCGTGAGGATCGGCCGCCCGAGGTCGCGCAGCGCGGCGACGGCCGGACGCAGCAGCGCGGCGACCAGGTCCTCGTCGTACCGGGCGGGAGTGACGTCGATCCCGACCCACGACCGGTCGCGGTTGTCCTCCGCCTCGAACCACTCGACCTCGATCGACCCGACGACGTCTTCGCCGGCCCGCGCGATCCAGTATCCGAGCTTGTGGGTGGACGAGACGTTGCGGATGCGGTTCAGCGTGTACGCGGCCGGCTCGCGCTCGCCACGCGGGACCGTCGCCGCCCGGGCCTCGTGGAGGTTCGCCGCGAACGCGGCAGCCGTCGCGTCGTTCGCGGTCCGCGGGTCGAACGGTTCGATGTGCACGTGCCCTTGTACCGCCGCGCCGCCCCTCGTCGCCACCCGATTACGGGGATGATGGAAGGCGTGACGCTGTACCGCGACCAGGCCGTCGTGCTGCGGACGCAGAAACTGGGCGAGGCCGACCGCATCGTGACGATGCTGTCGCGCCGCCACGGCAAGGTGCGCGCGGTCGCGAAGGGCATCCGCCGGACCAGGAGCCGGTGGGGCGGGCGGCTCGAGCCGTTCGTCCACGTCGACGTGCTGAACTACCAGGGCCGCGAGCTCGACGTCGTGACGCAGGCCGAGATCGTCGACCCGTTCGCCGCGATGATGAACGACTACGAGCGCTACACCGCCGGCACCGCGATGCTCGAAGCCACCGACCGGCTCACCGAGGAACGCGAGCCTTCGTTGCGCCTCTACCTCCTGCTCGTCGGCGGGTTGCGGTCGCTCGACGCGGGGGAGCACGCGCCGGGCCTGGTGCTCGACGCGTTCCTGCTGCGCGCGCTCTCGGTCAGCGGGTACGAGCCCGCGCTCGACGCCTGCGCGCGCTGCGCGGCGCCCGGGCCACACCGCTGGTTCGCGGTGCCCGCGGGTGGCGTCGTGTGCACCGCGTGCCACCCGCCGGGCAGCGTCACGCCAGGCCCGCCGGCGGTGGCGTTGCTCGCCGCGTTGCTGCAAGGCGAGTGGACGGAGGCCGACGCCACCGACGCGCGCACCCGGCGCGAGGCGAGCGGGCTGGTGGCGGCGTACGCCGAGTACCACCTCGACCGCAGGCTGCGTTCCCTCGCGATGGTCGAACGGTGAGCGTCGTACCTCCCGCGCCGCTGGCCTGCTGCGACGGCCGCGGCGGAGGAGGCACGACGTGACGCCCCGCCCCCCGACGCCGCATCCCTCCGGCGCCAAGCCGCCGAAGCTCGACAAGAAGGAGGTCCCCCGGCACATCGCGCTCGTCATGGACGGGAACGGCCGCTGGGCCAAGCAGCGCGGCCTGCCGCGGACGAAGGGGCACGAGGCGGGCGAGCATGCGCTGTTCGACTGCGTCGAAGGCGCCATCGAGGCGGGCGTCGGGTGGCTGTCGGCGTACGCGTTCTCGACGGAGAACTGGAAACGCTCGCCCGAAGAGGTCCGCTTCCTGATGGGCTTCAACGAGAACGTCCTCGTCCGCCGGCGCGACGAGATGCACGCGCTGGGTGTGCGCGTACGGTGGGCCGGTCGCCGGGAACGCCTGTGGCCCAGGGTGATCCGGCGGCTCGAGGAGGCCGAGGAGCTGACCCGGCGCAACACCGTGCTGACGCTGACGATGTGTGTCAACTACGGCGGCCGGGCCGAGATCGTCGACGCCGTACGCCGCATCGCCGCGCTCGCGGAGGCCGGACGGATCAACCCTGACCGCGTCTCCGAGAAGACCATCGCGCGGCACCTCGACGAGCCGGAGATGCCGGACGTCGACCTGTTCATCCGGACGTCGGGGGAGCAGCGGGTGAGCAACTTCCTGCTCTGGCAGAGCGCGTACGCAGAGCTCGCGTTCGTCGAGACGCTGTGGCCCGACTTCGACCGTCGCCACCTGTGGCGAGCCATCGAGGAGTACGCGCGCCGCGACCGCCGGTACGGCGCGGCCGTACCGAACGAGGTCACTCCGGCATGAGGGTCGCCACGATCACGAGGGTTGAGGGCGCCGCCCTGTAGAGGGGGCTAGACGATCCCGGGACGTCGGCCCTTTGTCATCTTCCTGACACTCTGTGCGTGGACAGTTCACCATCACTGCCGCGGACGTTGACAAGCCATGGCATAGGCCGCAATGGTGCGCACCGTACGCCCCGGCTCCGCGGTCGGCAGGGATCGCGGAGCGCATGGGGGCGTACCAATTGCCCATGGGGTGGGTCATGTCGCGTCACGTCCCTCGTCGTCCTCTCGTCGCCGTCGTCACGGCTCTCGCGACCGTCGTCTCGTATGCCGGTCTGTCCGCGCCAGCGCGTCTCGCGCAGGCCGCCGACCCCGAGACCGTCGCGTTGCGCGGGCTCGTCACGAGCCTCGAGACGTTCGTCCCCGGTCTCGCCGGGGTCGGCGCGCTCAACCAGCCGTTGCCGACGCTCGCCGTCGCGCCAGGCGGCGCCGGCGGCATCGGCCTCGCCACGTTGCTGAGCGAGGCGGACACCACCGTCCTCGGCTCGGACTTCGACAACGCGGCGACGATCGACCAGCTCGTCGATGCCATCGACGGCGCGAACGACGACATCTCGGACGACCGGCACGTGTCGTTCACCGCGACGAAGTCGACGCTCGGCACGGTCGACTCGGTCGCGGTGACCGTCCTGGCGACGCGAACGATCGCGAGCACCAAGCTCGGCATCAGCGACGACGACCCGCAGTTCAGCCTCGCGGCGGAGAACGGCGTCCAGCTCGACCTGACCCTCGACGCGTCGTTCACGCTGAACTACGACACCGCCACGCCGAGCGCCTGGCTCACCCGCGACGGCTCGACGCCGAGCCTCGCGATCGCGGCGCACGGGTCGATCCCCGACGCGAGCGCGGTCGAGGCCGGGCTTGGCATCCTCGCCGTCGGGCTCGCCAGCGCGGACTTCGACCTCGACGCGACGGTCAGCACCGCGTGGGCCGACCCGAACAACGACACCCGCCTCTACTTCGA
>CBQZLL010000008.1:0-24614 GCA_967749945.1 uncultured Frankiaceae bacterium | reverse complement strand
CGTGTGGGGGTGCCGCCGGGCCCCCACTCCCGAGTCCCCAACAGGGCAAAAGCCCAGGTCAGCGGGGGTGCAGCGGAGGCAGCCACGGCTATCCGCCCTGCCCCGCGGACTGCCCCGAACGTCGGTGACCCTGCGGGGCACCCCCGACGTGCTTCGCGGCACCGGTCGCGGCGGTCCTCGCGGCGGCCGCCGCAGCACCGGCGGGACCGCCCGCTGCACCTGCCTTGGCGACCGTCGCGACCCGGCGGACGGTGTTGCGCGCGTGATGCGCTCGCGCGGTGACGTCGTGCCCGTCGACACCAATCGCGGCACCGGCCGCCCACGCCGGCAGCTTCGACATCAGCGCCAACACCGCGATGCCCGACAGCGCGCCGACGAGCCCGGACTGCTCGGAGGAGAACATCGCGACGTATGTCGCGAGGAGCACCGCGTTCGCGATCGGCAGGAACACTGCCGCGAGCTGAAGCCGCCACCACGTCCGGGCAACACCGGCGCCGCCCGGCAACAGCGAGAACCCCATGAAGATCGGACCGAGGACGACGAGCAGCCACAACGTCGCCCACCGCGCCAGCCCCAGCACGACCAGGGCGACGAGCAGGACGACGGCGACGACGTAGGAGATCAGCAATGCGATCCCGCTGCCCGGGTCGCCGAGCGCTGCCTTGCCGAGCAGCTTCCACAGCGGGTTGCTCGCCGCGCTGAGCCCGTCGGAGACGAACGCGTCGACGATGCGGTTCGCGAGTTGCACTTCCAGCGCGACCAGCGGCAACGACACCGCCGCGGTCAGCAGCGACCCGGCCAGCCTTGTCCCTACGGCCTCCCGCGCCGCGACCGAGAGCTTGCTCGACCGGCCCGGGATCATCGCCGTCGCGCTGATCGCGACGAGCAGCCCGGCAACGGCGAACAGCACCCCGAGCGACACCGCCCACAGGTGCCGCAGCGTCGGCTCGGCAAGCAGGTCCGGCGTGTGCAGGACGAACCGCGCGACCGGCGTGACCAGCTCGCGGGTGAAGTCCTCGACGATGCGGCGCAGCAGCGACTCCACACCGTCGGCGACACGGTCGCCGACCCAGTCGAACGGGTTCGGGATCGGGCCGGAAGCACGAAGCGCGGCGGGTCCGTCCGACCACGGCATGGCCGGGAGCGAAGCCGCGAACCCCAAGGTGTTGATGGCTGCCTCCTGGTCGGGTCCGACACCGGAAGGCCGGACGGCCCGCCGCGAACACCGACCATGAGCACCGGCGATGCCACAACCGGCACGCCGTCGCGAACCTCACGAGAACTTCACGGAGGCTCACCAGAACTTCACGGCAACCTCACGGCCGCCGTGAGGTTCTCGTGAGGTTCCGGTGAGGTTCGGCGCCGACTCTCGCTCCTCTCGCCGCCACGAACGGCGGCACCGGAGCAGAGGAGCGCACCATGCACGACACGCAGCACCGCACCCGCGCGGCCACTCTCGCCGCACTCGCGATCGCCGTGGCGGCGACCGCGTGCGGCCGCGGCACCGATGTCGCGTCGACCACCGCGATGCCCGCACCGGTCGCGTCCGAGCAGGCGCCGACGACCGTCCTCGCAATCCCTGAGCCGACGATCGACGAGCCGCTCGATCTCGATGTGGTCAGCCTCGACCTCGGCATCGACACGCCGATCGACCGGCTCACTGCCGAGGCGGACACCGACGGCACCGGGCCGCAGATCGCGCTCCGGTTCCTGCGCGCCCTACAGCGTCACGACGACATCGCCGCGGCCCGCACGTTGACCGACATCGGCCGGCTCGCCGTGTCAGTGCACGACGAGGCACACCTGCACCGAGTCATGGCCGACGTCGCGGCGAAGGCCCGCCTCGCCAGCGCCGGACCCTGCACCTCGGCGCGGCGTCTCAACGCCGACGCCGCCGTTGTGACGTGCGGCACGCGGCGCGTCGTCGTCCACGTCAGCGACGGCCTCATCGCCGGCGTTCAGCTCGCGCCGTGGCACCCCCGCGACGACGTGTACCGGGGAGCCCACACGCACGCCTTCAGCGATCTCGACCTCTGATGGCTGCCTACTTCGACGCCGACCCGGCGCACGACCTGCTCGTGGCCCGCGCCCGGCACGCGGAGATACCGCTCACCGAACTCGCACTCGCGATCGGGCTGCCGAAGCGGACCCTGCACCGCGTCCTCGCCTCGCGCTGGCTGCGTTGGGACATCGCCGATCGCGTCGCCATCGCCCTCGGCCACCACCCCTGCGAACTCTGGCCCGACTGGTTCGACCTCAACGTCGACTTCGACACTAAGGAGCAAGCATCGTGACTCTCGACGACAACCTCCCGCCCATCCTCACCGTCGAACAGACCGCGAAGTTGCTCGGCATCAGCCGCGGGCTCGCGTTCGCCGCCGTACGTACGGGAGAGATCCCGCACATCCGGATCGGTCGACGGATCCTTGTCCCGCGCGACACGCTCTTGCGGCTAGTGGCGACCGGCTCACTGCTTTGACGCGAAGGCTGAAGCGGCGGGCTACCCGAACGAGTCAGGCTGTCCCGCCACTGCCGCCTCTTCGCACTCGGCGAACGCATGCATCCATTTGTGCGTGTCCTTAATCGGCCGGGGAGCGGACGGGGCTACGCCGAGTTCTCCAGCTTCGGCTAGGACGTCGATCAACTCGACCGGCGTCAGTGCGACCACTCCGTTGCGCTTCGCCTCGGCGGTCATACAGATCCGCGGGGGTCTGTTCGCAGCCGATCGAGAGCGATGTCTACGTCAAGGTCTGGAGTACCCACGCGCCCGAGGTAGCGGCCGAACTTCTCGACGATCGACTCGGTGTACGGGCTGTCGAGTGTCGCGACCCGTTCGTAACCCGCCAAGTCCTCGTACGGAATGTGGCCGACGCGCTGGAAGTCGACGACGAGGTCGGGCACCTCCCACGCGGCGGGCAGGAACACCGATCGGTCCTTCTGGCCGTCGGCGTTGTTCTCCAGCAGGCGGCGGAGTGTCTTCTCCGCCGTCTTGTGTGCCGCAGAAGGTTCACCGGCGCCTGCCGGCCGCGTCTCGTCGAACGCCCCGAACTCGTCGCGATCCGTGAGCAACACGCACTCAACGACGACGACGTACTCCGCCTTGAGGTGCGCTTCCTCGAGGTCGCACGACGGCGTGACCACCACGTACCAGCACGTCTCCTCGGGCGAGCCGATCCGGGAACCCCTCAACACGTCGCCTGTGGTGCAGGAGCCGACGACGGGGACGACGTAGTACCGCATCGGGTGAACGCAGTCCGGCGCCAGTTCGACCGTGTCGTCGGCGAGGCGTCCCGCGAGCACCTCGCCGCCGTCGGCGAGAGACAGTGCGAGGCGCCGGAGCAGCACATGCGCGAGGTCGCCCTTTCGGGGCGGGGACGCGAGCGCCGGCCAATGCTTCTCGACGAAGTCGACCATGAAGTCCCGTACGACCTGCTCGACGTGGTCGTGTAAGGCCTGGTGTATGGCCGGCAGGGTCGAGTCGAACACCTCGCGGACCCTCGCGAGAAGGTCCTCCTTGTAAGTGTCGGCGTTCTTCGAGACGACCGAAACGAACGGTCGGCCAGGGATGTCGTCTCCCTCGACGAGCTGCGGCAACGCGGTGAAGAACACCACCGGCACCGAGGTGTGCTCGCGCACCTTCGCGAAGATCGCTAAGCCGACGTCGGCGTCGGTGACGTCGCTGCCCAAGTCGTCGCCAGCCGTGTTCGGTGTGCCGGTCCTGGCCTGGTCCCGGACGTCGAGGATCAGCAGGTCGAAATGCTCGCCGGCGATGCGGCCAAGCGCGGCGTCGAAGCTCGTTTCGTATTCCACGTCGGCCATCTCGTCGGCGCTGGAGACGGTGGCGCCGCGCAGCGACTCGGCCGTCTGCGCGGCGATGTCAGCGTCGTCGTCGACGATGAGGATGCGCCACCTGGGCACGTCAGTTGACCCTCCTGCGCAGCGTCGCGCGGAACAGCGCGCCCCCGAGGTCGCCAGGCGGAAGCAACTCCAGCTCGCCACCGTAGAAGTCGGACACGATCTCGCCCGCGATGGACAGTCCCAGCCCGACGCCACCCTCGCGGGTCGTGTAGTACGGGTCGAAGATGTGCTCCTGGTCGTCGGGGTCGACACCGGGACCGGAGTCCTCGAACAGGATTGACAGGCTCCCATCGCTGTTGCGTTCGCTACGGATGTCGATGCGCCGCTTCGCCTTGGCCACCTGCCGCAGCCAGTACAGGCTGTTGGTGAGTAGGTTCACGATGACTTCCTGCAGCTCGGTGCCGTCGATGCTCACCACGGTGGACGACTGCGGCAATGTCACGACGGCGCCGATCTTTTTCACGTCGCTGTCGAGGAGCGCGACGGCGTTGGCGACAGTCCCTTCGAGGCTGATGCGCAGCGGTCGGCCGCGTCGGCGACCCCCGAAAGGCTCGATCCGACGCAGCACGTCGCTGGCGACCCGCGCCTGGTCCCGCACCCGGGTGAGGCGCGTCGCCAAGTCGTCGACAACCTCGCGGCACTTCTCCTCGAGCCCGCGCCGGGCGGCCTCAGCTCTGTCCAGCCCGAGGTCGGCCGCCTGCCGGGTGACAAGCAGCGGCTGGCCTAGCTCGTGCACAACCCGGTCGATGAGCTGGCCGAGGGTGGCGAGACGGTGGTAGCGGGCGAGGACCTGCCCGACCTCCTCGGTGCGCTGGTCAATCTCACGCTGGAGGTCGGTGACCATCGCGACAACGGTCTTGTCGCTGGGGAGCCTGGCCGCGATCGCGTCGCGCAACTCGGTGAGGTCGATGCGGTCGAGGAGGCCACCCTTGGGCCGCTTCTCACGCCGTGGCCTGATCTTGTACCGCGCCGTCTCCAGCACAACCAGGAGCTGACGGACCGCATCGCGCAGGTCATCCAGCGCGGGGCCGTCAACGATGCCCTCGCGGTTGGTCTGGTCGACCAGCTCCGGGTTGGCGTCGCGGCCGATCAGCAGGTAGCCGACGATCTGGTTGTTGGACAACCGCCGGGTGGGCGACTGGACCCGGCGCAAGTCGAGGCGCAGCCAGTCGTCCCGCGGCTCGCCATAGGGGAGTACCCGGAAGCCATCGCGGTAGATGCTGACGCCCGCAGCGCGGTCAAGGATGGCGCGCACCGAGCCGGCGTCTTGGTCGTCCGCGACACCGGACAGCGACTCGACGTCGCGGTCCCAGACCCGCAGCCGGACCTTGAACGGACCGCTGCGAAGCGGATGCTCCTCGTCAGGCACGTCGTCGTCGGCGTTGACGAGCTGCTTGTCGACGATGTCGACCTTATCGCCGTTCTTGAGGGTCATCGCGCCGTTGGCTAGTCCGTTCCCATCGACCTCGACGTCGAGGGTGTAGTGAGGCCGCTTGAGCTCCTCGGGGGGCTCGACCGCGCCGCTTACAACGCCGAACTCCGCCGGCGCGTCTAAGACGATGGTGAAATCGGGCGTGACCCCCTCCGCCGTTCCGAACGGGCTGACGAGCCGGGCCAGGGTCGTCCTCACGTCCTTGAGCAGGTCGGCGTCCCAGTCGATCCGGGTGCCTTTCATCCTCAGCAGGGTTCCGTGACCCGCGGCCGGTCGTTTCACCTGGGCGGCGCCGTTCGGGCCGTGGAGGTGGTCGCGGACTGCGTGCCGCCACAGTTTCGCGACATCGCCGGAGCGGCCGAAGGTCGCCGGCTCGCGCTCGGTCCAGCCGATCTTGATCTGGTCGAGGTAGGCGTTCTCGTTCTCGAAGTCGGACCAGTCGAGAGTCACGCTGACCTCGCTGCCTTCCGCCGGGCGGGTGACCAGATCCAGCGCGCGGGCGAGCTTCGCGGCGGCGAAGCGGCCTACACCCTTCTCGCCGAGGATGCGCCGGCCGCGCCCGCTCTTTTTCTGCCGCCGTCGGTTCGGGGTGGCCGGCTCCAGCCAGGTGCCGGAGATCACGTCGGCGGACATGCCGGTGCCGTCGTCGAGGACCTCGATGGTGCCCTCCCCGGTCGGGATGAGGCCGTCGTCGTTGACCTCGCCGCTGACACGGACGAGCACGTGGGTGGCGTCGGCGTCGAACGCGTTCTTGACCAGTTCGGTGAGGGCGACGGTTTCGCTGCTGATGAGCTCAAGGCCGATCGTCAGCATCAGCCGGGCGCGCGGGCGCATCGCCTTGGCGTTGCGCTGCACGGCGGCTGGGCTCACGATGTTCGCTCCTTGGTCTGCCTTGGCACACGCCACGATAGGACAGGCGAGGCGCGTCTCTCGCGGTGGACGCGCGGGAACTGCTCAGCGTTCCGGGGAGGTCCAACCGTCGGCGGAGCGGGCGAGGAGCCAGTTGGCGCACGCCTCCATGGTGAGTGCGTAGGTAACGTCGGTGATCCCCGTCGGCAGGGCACCGGCGAAGTCGGCGAGGGTCAGCCTCGGGAACCCTGGACCAACCCGGTACAGGCGCTCTTCCGCGATCCGATATGGAATCTCGTACCGGCGACGGTGGGCCGGGCTGTAGCCGCGGCGACTCAGCTTCTGCTCGAAGTCGCGGCAGGCCAATGCGGGTAGGGCGGCAACGATCTGGTCGACGAGCAGCGGGAGCGTGTTCGCGGCGAGCCTGTCGCGGACCACGCTCAGGCTAAACAGCAGAAGGTCACCAGTCTCCGGGTCGGAGAGCTGATCGAGGCGGGATATGCGGTGCACCACGCCACCCGGTGACCGGGTTGCTGTCGTCTTTACCTCTATCGACACGCTCGGCCACTGGAGGTCGTGGCGTGACGCGTCCGACGCCGTCCATGCAGCCACCGCCCCCGGCGTGACACCAACCCAACGAAGCAGGAACCACAGCTCGCCGAACAACCCGAGGGCATCGCCTTCCCCAAGGCGGTCGGGGTCGACGTCCCAGAACCACTGCCAGCGCGCCAGTGCATCGGCGACGACAGTCGGTCGTCCGGCGGGGTCGACCCGCGCGGCGGCGTTGCCGATGTCCGCGGCGACAGCGGCGAACGTCGGCGCCACCGCGGGGTCGAGGCAGGCAAGGTCGATGAACTGTGCCGGGTCGTGACCCGACACCTGGTGAGCCGCGACGGTGACCCGCATCCCGTGTGTGCTCACCGGTAGCGCCTCGACGTCAGCGGGCACCTCAACAAGGAGATGCGGATGACCCTCGCGGTCCCGCGCGGCCCAGAGCCCGCCGGCGCCCGGCAGGGGTCGCGCCTCAAGCAAGCCCTCGGCGGCCGGCTGCGTGAGTTGCCGCCACAGCGTCTCCAGCTCGTCCGGCGTCATCGTCGTGCGCTTGCGGGTCCGGTGACGTATTCAACCGTCGCCGGGCTGTCCGACGCGGGGAACGACAGCGCCACGCCGATGACAGTGCGGGCACGCTCGGGGTCGTCGAACAGCGCGATTCGGTTGCTCGCGGTGGCCCTTGGCTGCGAATGGCGGCTGATCGGATAGATCAGCAACAGCCCCTCGTCGGACGGACGCTTTGCGCGGTACGCCTCACCGCGGGTCGGGTACTCGCCTGCCGCGGCGCGTTCCTCGGCATCCTCGATCTCCTCCGGCGTGAGGCCGTAGGTCTCGTCACCTGGATCCGTGATGACACCGACCGACGACGGGTCGTTCTTGAGCCTGCTGCGCATCATCGTGGGCACCGGCCCACTGCCCGTGATCGTCAGATCCTCGGTCCCGAGGTCGTCGCGCAGACGCTCCGCTGCGCACACGAGAACGCGCCACCTGATCAACTCGCCGGTTCGGGTTTGCGCGCTGATGTACCTCTGCACGGTGGCGAGATCCATGCGGGCGTGGTCGATCACGTTGAGGGCGTCCAGATAACGCTGCACGTCCGCGACGCCGACGTCGCGCCACGCCGGGCGGGTGCCGTGCACATCAGTCGGAGGTCCTATCGATGACAGGAACGTGCGCGTCGCGTCGAGGTTGTGCTCGAGCCAACTCGGATCAGCGAACCGGAAGCGCAGGGTCTGCACGAGCCGGCCGTCGTACGACTGCTGGATCACGCGCGCGTCGCGCATCTTGTTCTTTGCCGTCACGAGCATCACCGGGTGCGTCCGCACCCGGGGCGCGAACTGCAACGGAGTAAGACCCTTCTTCTCGTACAGCGCGATCTCCCGGCGTAGTTCCTCCTCTGCGGTGGCCAGATCGTGGAAGCAGCTGATGAGGAACTCGGTGCTGTAGATGCGCGTCAGGTCGACGAAGTCGCCGCGGTAGCCGAACCAGCGGGCCATCTGCAGCAAAGTGTCGTAGTACAGCGTTTCGCGGACGTAATACGAGACGAGCAGACCCTCGATCGTCACGCCACGAGAGAGCTTGTTGCCCCCGACAAGCACAGCCTTGAGGGTCGGCTCGGCGTCGAAGTCGATGGTGTGTGGCGTGTCGGAGTTCAACACCCTCACAGGGATGCCGTCGCGGAGCAGATCATCGACGTACGGCTCGATCGCCTCGAACGGCGTGTCGAGAGTGACGTTGACCGCCGCGATCAGCGGCCGGAACCGGCGCTCCCACCGGTCACGCAGCTCCGGGCGGATCTGTTCGCGGTCATAGCGCCACCGTTGGCGGATATGGGCGAGCTCCCCATCGATGTCCGAGGCGAGAGGGTTCTGCATGGCCCTGCGTTGGTCGGTGTGGACGAGCATCGTGCACGGCTCGTCCTTTCCGGACCGTTGCAGCCAGCCAGCGGCGCAGAGCACGAAGTCGCGGAGCGCATCCCGCAGTGAAGGCGGGACAGTCGGAACGAAGCCTGCCGCGCCCCGCGGCGGCGGGATGAGCATCCCGACGTCTCCGTCCGGCACGAACTCGACGACATCGAGCCCGCCGGTGCTGTCGTCCTCTGGGTCGCCGGCCAAGACGTCACGACCGAACAGTCGCTCGCTGCCGACGTAGCCCTCGCCGGGCGGCGGTGGCAGGGAGAGGATGAAGTCGCGCGGAAACAGGTCGTCGCCACCCTCCCTGTCGATCGCATCGGGGTCGATGAGCACATTGGCGAACGGCGTCGCGGTGTAGGCGACGAACGAACGACGGGCGAAGAGCCGAAGCAGGGTGCGGACGCGCAGGTTGATAGCGGATGGGTCGAGTTCGTCATCCGGGATCTCGTCCCCGTCGTAGTCATCGGCGGTGAGGTCGACCACGTCCTGCGGCCGCCGGTTGCCGCGAGTGTTCACCGACGCCAAGTCGGCCTCATCGTCGATGACGAGTACCGGCACGTGCTCGGGAACCTTGCCACGCATCCAGGCGATGAGGCGGTCCAGACGGCTCTTGTTCTTCTTGACCACGAGGATCACGTGATCGTTGCCCTGCAGGACGGCCGAGTTCATGGCATGTGGGTTGAAGTCGCCCCATACCTCGGCATTAGTCATCCACACCCACTGCCGCCCCGGCTCGGGCTGGCCCACCCCCGGTGTGTCCTCGTGCCCGAGGTCGCGCTGAAGTCGGCGCTGCGTCTGCTGTCGCAGCGTGTTGTGGAGCCCCGACAGCACGATCACGACCTTGTAGCCGGCGTCGGCGGCCTTGGCGATGAGCGCTGAGAAGTTCGCCGTCTTTCCGCTCTGAACGTGCCCAACGACGAGCCCACGGATATCGAACCGGTCCGGGCCGCCGGGACGCGGGTCCTCCAGGTGCGACAGCACCCGGTCGCTGGACAGGTCCAGGCTGTCGATCTCGTACTCGAGGCGGTGCAAGACGTGCGCGAGGTAGCGACGTTGCCGGGGCCAGTAGTAGCCCGCAGCGGAATCCCAGTCCCGTGACCATAGTTTCGGACCGGTCGCGCTCAGCTCGGAGGGGCCGAGGACGGTGATGGTCGTCGACGTCTGTTCACGCCACCGGACAAGAACTCTGTCGACGTCCGCGGCTGGAACCAGTCCTGCCTCGGTCAGCGTCGCAAGTGCCTCCTCGGGGCCGACGTGGTCCCGTTCCATCACGGCCCGAACGATGTAAAGGTGGCCGTCAATCGGGTCAGAAGCCAAGCTCATCCGCCACCTCGGGGTGTATCTCCTGGAGTGCCTCGACGATTCTGACGAGCGCCTTCCCTTCGCCGGCGTGCCTCGCGGCTGCCTCGAGCGCAATGCGTGGCGACGTCCGACGAGGAATGCCACTGCCTCCGGATCGTGCCGACGCGTCGGCCGCCTCGGCGCTCCGATGTTCTGCGGCCGCCGGGGCACCACGCCCGCGGACTCCTCGCACACCGGCGCGTGGCTCACTCGCCGAAGACCGGTACCGCGCCTGCGCCCGCCGCGTGACGTTCGTGACGAGGGGCTCGATGCGTTCGCGCAGCTCCTGCGGGAGGGTGACGATCGCCTTCGAGATGTTGATGCCGAATGCCGAGTCGAGCTCGGGGAAGAAGTCGAGCGCCACGCGGGCCAGCTTGTTGTGCTCGTCCATGGTCCGCATCCGCGACCAGCCGCCGGACTGGATCATGCGGTTGGCGCGATAGATGTAGAACCCCTGTTGTCGGTTCCACTTCAGCGGCCCGGTCGCGCGCCGCCACGCGGTATCGGAGGAGAACTCTGCCTGCGGTGGCAGCGCGTACGGCCTCAGCCGAACGATTCCCACACCGCCCTGCGTAGACAGCGGAACGTCCGCGCCGGGAAGCTCCTCGGTTCCGGCCTCAGCCGTGCAGAACGGATCCCACGGCTCGACCTTCGTGCCGTTGATCTTGATCGACAGCCGCCGTCCGCGGACGTCGCCGGCCAGGAAGCGGTGAAAGACCATCCCGAGGTGCAAGTCCACCTCCTCGGCGAGCGCGAGCATTCGCCGTTGCGCCCAGCCGCCCCATGGATCCTTGTACTCGAGGATCCGGTCGAGGTCCTCCCACAGCACCACAGTGCCGGTGTGTTCTCGCAGGGGACCGACCAGATGCTCGGGGCGGTCCGCTGCGTCGAGCACGAGGATCTCCCAGCGGTTCGTCACCTCGATATGCTCAAGGTCAAGACAGCGTGCCTCGACCCGGGCGTTGCGTGGAGCGACCCGGGAGGCGACCGACACCTGTCGGCATTGCGACGTCGACGCGGTCTTCAGCCCGAATCCGAACTTCCCCAGATCCTCGCTGTCGTACTCGCGCTCTGATCCGTAGCGCATCGCTTCGGTCAACGTCGGGCCGCTCATCCCCGCCCCGTCGTCGGCAACTCTGATCCAAGAGTCCTCGCCATCGAAGTGAAGATCGACCGACACTTCGTGAGCACCCGCGGTGATGCTGTTGTCGATCAGATCAGCGATGGCCTGTGGTGCCTCATACCCGATGTCGCGGAGCGACTGCACAGTGCGCGCAGCGGACGGAACGACCTCTTCGACCCGGCGGCGCCCTCGTTGAGTCATGATGTGCACATCGTGCCGGATGTCGGGCAAGTCACGCAGCGACCGACCGCGTCGAGTCCCGCTGTGTCCCGGTTCATGTCGCGGCTACGGCGGTCTGGCACGGCACCCGAGATGGCGGTTCGCCGCGAACTGCACCGACGTGGCGTGCGCTTTCGTGTCAATGTCCGCGGCCTGTCCGGCCGGCCAGACATCGCCCTGACCCGCGCCCGCATTGCAGTCTTCATCGACGGATGCTTCTGGCACGGGTGCGCTGCGCACGGCGTGGCACCGAAGTCCAACAGCGCGTGGTGGGCAGCGAAGATCGCGCAGAACCGCGCGCGCGACGTTCGCAACGATGACGACCTCACCGTGTCAGGCTGGGTTGTCGTGCGAGCGTGGGAGCACGAACGGCCATCCGACGTTGTCGATCGCGTCGAGGCGCTCTGGCGAGAACGGACGAACAGATCGCGTTCGTACTAACGCGCTGCAGCGCATTCGTCGAGAAGCGGACAGTCTCCGCATCGCGGATCGTTCGATCGGCACAGCGTCGATCCGATTCGATGCAGTGCAGCGTTGCGCGCCGCAGCTTCTTCCCCGACACCGATCATCTTGGCAAGTTCGACGCGGCCATCCGAAAGCCGCCGCTCGCGATCGATCGGAAGTCCCGTCACCCGTGCAACCACGCGGAGGGTTCCGCTCGAAGGGGTCATGGACATCGGATCAAGGACGAGCGTGTTCAGCCAGGACCGTTGAGCCCCTGAGAGCCCGGCGACGCGAACGACAGCACTGGGGTCTCGGCTCGTGTTGGCAGTCTCCGCGACCTTCTCCAACTTCTCGAGTGACTCTCGGCGGCGCGCATCCGCCATGCAGGTCAGAACGCGCATTCGGCCGGCGCTCGCGCGCTCCTCACTCGGCACTTTCGCGAGCACGTCGGCCGGCCCGGGCCAGCCAGACTGGCGCACATCCAGCAACAACCCGACGAGGGCGGGCCAGAGGCGGGTTGAGGGGTACGCCCACGGGCGCTGCACCGCATCATCAGCGGCCCAGGCGTCCAGCGCACGCCGGATCCGGTTACGGCGGTCCGAGGGGCGCGGCGATCCCTCGACCTCCGAGCGGGAGGCGTCAAGAACCGCCGCGCCGATGCTCTCGGCCAGCGCCGGCGGGACGGCATTGCCGATCTGCGAGAACTGGTGCGATCGACCACCGGCAAAACGGAAGTCGTCTGGGAACGTCTGAATACGCGCCGCTTCTCGCACGCTGAGGGTTCGCAGATCCTGCGGGTGGATGTACCAGTATCCATCCTTGGCAATATGTGCCGTAATCGATCGGCTGAGCTCGTTCCAGTCAAGACGCTTGTACTTGTCGTCGAAGATGTCGTCTCGATAGCGTCGCAGCGCCGGTGGCAAGTCGCTGTATCGAGTTTGCGAGGTCATCTGCCGAAAGGCTTCGAGGTCATCGGACCTGACCGGCCGGGTCACGTGGTCGAACACGACTTCAGCGAGGGGACCGACGCAACGTTTGCGCGCGCGGCGTTGGAAGTCAGACGTCGGCTCGGCAAGGTACGGGAGTGTTGTGTCACCCGTGCCGCCTGACTCAGAGTCGATGGAGGGGAGATCTCCGATCGCGTCGCGCAACGGCACATGCTCGCCCGCCTCGGGCCAGACAAGCGTCGCCCCGTCGCGGAGTGCGACGAAGATCAGGCGCTGCCGATGCTGCGGAACTCCGTGATCCGCGGTGTCGACGAGCCTGAAATCGACCTCATAGCCACGCACCTCAAGGCGAGCCATCATCGCCCGAAGGACCGCCATATCGTCGCCCAACGCCATGTCGGGGACGTTCTCCATGAGGACCGCCTGCGGGTTGACCCGCTCGACAATGTCAAGAAACGCTTCCCACAGTTGCCGTCGCTGATCAAGCGGATGCCGAATACCAGCCTGAACCAGGCTCCTTATCTTGGAACGACCGGCGCGGCTGTACGGCTGGCACGGAGGCCCACCGGCGATCAGTGCGACGTCAAGGCCCTCCACGAGACGTACGAGCTCGTCGCGGACCTTCGGATCTCCGAGGTCCACACACAGCGCCGCGCCCGGGAAGTTGTGACGGTGCGTCTCGAGTGCCCAGGGGTTGTTGTCCGCGGCCAAGATCACCCGGTATCCCGCCGCCTCGAGACCGAGACTCAGACCGCCCGCGCCGGAAAACAGATCGATGGCGAGCGGTCTCTCTTGGCGGCCAGCCCATGCGCTCCATTGCTCGGTCGCCGAGCCGTCTGGATGCGCCGAGAGTCGAAGAGGAGTGCTCCGCCTCAAGGGAACCCCGTACTTGCTCATGCTGAACCCGACACCTTGCGGAACAACTTGGAGTGCCGGCCGGGCACCTGCCCGACCCGCTCCACCTCGCCAAGAGCCGCATCGGCGTTGATCACACGCTGCGCGGTTGCCTGACTGACGCCCGCTCGGATCGCAAGCTGCGCCACTGTGAACGGTTGCCGGCCGTACTGCCTCCGCGCAGATTCGGACGCCGACCTGATGACCAGGCCGGCCCGAACGAGCACATCGCTCTTCACGCCAAACTCGGCGAGAACGCGCGCATCGACTCCCGTACGCGCCGCCCACTGCCGGGCGTGCAGGACGAAGTCCGCCTCCAGAGCGTCCTCATGACCAGGCCCGGTCCGGCTGCTACGTGCTCCTACTGTGCCGCTCGGCCGAAGGCCAGCGAGGTGCCTGAGGTAGTCCCGGACAGCAGTCTCTGACTTTTCGGCCGCTGCTCGACGGGGCACAGTCAAACCTCCGGCGGGCTGTCCAACGGGTTCCATGTCGTTCTTGGCGTGCCCGCGTCGCACGGACGTGCCTGCGCACACGCAGACGTCCATGCGACCGCCGGTCGCGATCATGCTAACCGGGATGCCTGACAGGTCCACCAATCTCATGTGCTCGAACATGTGTTCGATCGTCGGGCGTGGGTGTGACAGTCCTACCCCGGGCTGTGGACGACCAGCGTGCGACCGTCCTGACCCAGCGCATCCGCGGGCTCGCCGGACCGGTCCGTTCCTCCCGCGGTACCGACAAATCGGTCGTGCTCATCGGCCCATATCACGTCGATTCCCACCGAGAGCGGCAGGCCAAGGAGGTCGCCGGGCGGCTTCTGCGGCAGCAGCACAGCGAGACCCGGGGCGGGATCAAGATAGCGGCGATAGTCAATCAGCTGTCCCACGGCCAACCGGATGTGCTCGCGCCGTACAGCGCCCTTGGCTTCGATCAAGAGCCCGAGCTGGGTGTCGTAAAGATCCGCCCTCAGAACCCTGCCGCTTGCAGGGATAAGCACGCTCTTGAGCCTCGTGTGGCGAGGGTCCAGCCAAGCCCGGTAGCGCTCAACGAGGCGAGCTTCTGCTCGAATGATCCGCCGCGCCGCGGCCGGGGTTAGGAAGTCGATGTTGTCGGCAACGAAGGCCTCGGGGTCAACGAAGCGGGGCGACGCCTGTCCTGCGACCGGGCGGAACGGAGTTCGACCAGATTCGAGGCGCCGCCGCGCGTCGTCCACCAGACCTAGGCGCATCTCGGTGTCCGCGCGCATCGACACAAACATCGCCAGCGCGTCGCCCGTAACGGGCTTCAGTCCCCTACCGGGCCGATCAGTTCCGTCGAAGTTGCCCAGCCGACGGCTGATCGAGGCGGGAGAACGGCCAGTGAGATCCGAGAGCTCGACGACTTCAGGATCACCAACTCCTGAACTTCGCCCCCGTCGCAGGTAGAGATCTGCGACCACGATGTACTCGTCCATCGACCAGATATCTCGGGCCATGGCTCCCCTTCGTCGAGGGACGCGTCCCAGATCACGTCAGTGGGATCGGCGGACGCGTCCGTCAACTCTGTCAGACGGCTTGACGGTCCAATCTCACCGAACACGGGAGCACACCCGGCCCGATCGCTTCACCCGTGATCGATCACGGTTCCACCCAAGGGCTGCTGGTGACAGGTTGCTGCCTTCAACGCTGCTAGACGGGATGGCGTCGACGACGATGCGGTACGCGGGGCGAACGACGAGTCTCGTCAAGCCGGCCGTCATGTGGTCGACCTGCATGGCGGGCTCGACGCGATCGGACCGTCGACGTTGTTCGTCCGCGCGGGCCGCGGGGTGGCGACGAGAAGACCTCGCCCACCACGCTGACCATTACGAGACTCGCCCCGTGGAGCCCCCGCCGGATGGGTCGGCAAGTCACGTCCCAGGCTGGCGGGTGGTGCTTCATGACGACGTCTGCCGTGCAGGTCTTGATGGCAAATTGATGGCAAATGATCTTGAGGCCTGATCCGGGAGTCCCGGATCAGGCCTCTGACCTGCGCGTTCTTTGTAGCGGGGGCAGGATTTGAACCTGCGACCTCTGGGTTATGAGCCCAGCGAGCTACCGAGCTGCTCCACCCCGCGTCGGTGCTACGACACTACCTGCGCACGCCCGCGCACGCCAACTCACAGGTGTACCTCCGCGTGACCAGGGGAAGACGCACCGTGCGGGGGCAGCCGGGCAGGAAGGCAGCGGCATGCGACGGATGACGAGCGGGACGAGGCTGGCGCTCACTCTGACGGGGGCGACGGCCCTCGCGACCGCGGCGACATCGACGGCGTTCGCCAACGACTCCCACGATGTGACGCCGAGCCCGATCCAGGCGGTGGCGCTCGACCTCCGAACGCCGCTGAACCCGGCGGTCTACCACGCGTTCCTCGACGCCAAGCTCGACCGGATCGAGGCGGCGATGAACGCGTTGCACGCCAAGGTCTCCGCGATCCCGTCGACCACGGTTCTCACCGGTATGGAACGTCGCGCCGCGAAGGCGCGGCTCGCCAAGGCCGCGTTCCTGAGCAACGTCCTCGACGCGTTGCCGGACAGCGGTCTTTACGCCCCGACCGCCGTCGAGGCCGCGCAGGTCGCGCGCATCCAGGCTGCGCTCGACACGATCGTGGCGAAGCTCAAGGCCGTCCTCGCGAACGTCCCCGTCGCGACCCCCACGACGACGACGATCAGCGACTCGTCACTCGACCCGGCCAAGGCCCTCCGCCTGCTCGGCTTCGGTGACCACGTGTGCGACGGCCGCTGGGACGGCTGGCGCGACGGCGTCCGCTACGACCGGACCCGCTGGGACGGCTGGTTCCACCACTAGTAGGGCTTGGCGAAACGCTCGTCGCGGCGTGCTTCGCCAGCCCACATCTCGTGATCTTGGCGATGTTCTGCACGCATATGGTGCACAACCTCGCCAAGATCACGAAGTCCTGGGACGGCCGAACCGATCCGGGCCGTTTCGCCAAGCCCTACCAGTGTCCTGAAAAGGGGCGCGCCCCAACCGTCGACGGGGCTCTCCGATCGCCCAACTTTCAAGCCCACATGCCCTAGGACGGTGACGGCGTCGGTGATGCGGTCCCGCCGGTGAGGCGGGTCAGGTCGGCGAGGTCCTTGCGCAACCGTTCCTGCTGCCGCGCGTACTCGGCATAGTCCTGCCGCCCGTACGCCGTCGCGGCCGCCTGCAACGCGGCCTGCGCGTCGGCGGTCAGCGCGCGGATCTGCGCCGTCACGTCGCCCGCCGCCGGCGGGGTCGGTGGCGGCGGCGTCGGAGTGCCCGTCGAGCCGAACGCCTGATCCAGCGCGGCATCGAAGGTGGCCGCGAACCCGACCCGGTCGTCGACGCCGACGAATACGCGTTTGAGCTGCGGGATGACGGAGCCCGACGTCGCCTGCACGTACACGGGCTGGACATAGACGAGGCTGCCGCCGACCGGCAACGTCAGCAGGTTGCCGAGCACGACCTCGGATCCGTGCTGGTCGAGCAGCGCGAGCTCCTGCGACGCCTGCGGGCTCGTCTGGAACGTCGCGCCGCGCTGTTCGGGACCGGGCACGGCGCTGTTGGTCGGCAGCTCCAGCACGGTGAGGTGCCCGAAGCCGTTGACGTCGTTGGCGACCGACACGAACGCCGCGAGGTTGGGCCGGCTGCGCGCGGTCAGCGGCGACGTGAGCTGGAACGCCGGCCCGCTCTGGCCCGGCAGCCTCGTGTAGAGGTAGTACGGCGGCTGCGCGTCGAGCTTCGGCGTCGCCGGCTGGCCCACCGGCGCCTGCGACGCGGCGGTACGCGCCGCGTCCGAGCTCGGGTCGCCGGGCACCGCCCAGAAGTCCGCCTCGCGGAAGAACGCCGCCGGGTCGTCGATGTGGTACGAGGTCAGCAGCTCGCGCTGGATCTTGAACAGGTCCTCCGGGTACCGCACGTGCGCAAGCAGCTCCGGCGACATCTCGGAGCGCGGGTGCAACGACCCGGGGAAGACGCGCTCCCACGTCTTGAGCACCGGGTCGGACTCGTCCCAGCGGTAGAGCGTCACGGTCCCGTCGTACGCGTCGACGGTGGCCTTGACCGAGTTGCGGATGTAGTTGATCGACCGCGCGGTCTGCCGCGACGTGACCGAGTCGCTGGTGAGCTTGTTGAGGTCGACGCGTTCGGAGTACGGGTAGCCGTTCGACGTCGTGTAGCCGTCGACGATCCAGACGATGCGCCCACCGACGACGACGGGGTACGGGTCCTGGTCCAGCTCGAGGTACGGCGCCGCCTTGCGCACGCGTTCCCGCGGGTCGCGGATGTAGATGATCTTCGACTGCGGCTTGAGCGCACCCGACAGCAGCAGGTACCGCGTGCGCATCCGGACGGCGAACAACGTCCGCCGCCAGAAGCTGCCGATGCCGACGCCGCCCTTGCCCGCGTACGCGACGCTGACGTCGGTGCCACCACCCTCGGCGGGCCGGTCGACCTCCTGCTGCGACGTGCCGACGACGGCGTACTTCGTCGCGCGCTCGCCGTAGTAGATGCGCGGCTGCGCGATGTCGATGCTGCCGACCGGCGGGATGTCGCGCACTGCGAACTTCGGCTGCCCCTGCGGGTCCACGGTGTTGGTGGGCGCAGCCACGATGCCGTTGCCGTGGGTGAAGACCATGTGCTCGTTGATCCAGTTGCGCTGCGCGGGCGCGAGCCCGGCGTAGTCGACCTCGCGGGCGCCGACGACGTACGTCACGGTCTTGCCGTTGACCTCGTAGCGGTCGATGTCGAGCGTGTCGGGGAAGCCGTAATAGCCGCGGATCTGCTGCAGCGACTCGAACGCGCCGTGCAGTTTGTTGGGGTCGAGCAGGCGGGCGTTCCCGATGGTGTCCTTGTCGTTGCGCAGCACGGCGTCCGACACCGTCTGCTCCGCCGGGTACCGCGTGTACGTCACGTCGGCGTCCTTGCGCAGCTTGTACGCCTCGCGCGTCGCGACGATGTTGCGGCGGATGTACGGCGACTCCTTCTCGATCTCGTTCGGCTTGACCTGCGCCTGCTGGACGATCAGCGGGTAGAGGCCACCGACGACCAGGCTCGACACGAGCATCAGGCCGATGCCGGTCGCGGGCAGCGCCCAGCCGCGGCGTACCAGCGTCGCGAAGAACAGCAGCGCGCAGATGACCGCGATGAGAGTGAGGATCTTCAACGCGGGAAGCTGCGCGTTCACGTCGGTGTACGACGCGCCGGTGACCTTGCCGCGCGGCGAGAACGCAAGGCCGTACTGGTCGAGGTAGTACGCGAACGCCTTGAGCAGCACGAACAACCCGAGCAGCACGGACAGGTGCACGCGCGCCGCGGTGCCGACGCGCTCGGCCCGGGTCTGGAAGCGGATCCCCCCGAACAGGTAGTGCGTCGCCGCCGCGCCTACGACCGACAGGAACAGCGCCGCGAAGAGGAAGCCGACAACCATGCGCTGAAATGGGTAGGTGAAAGCAAAGTAGCCGACGTCCCGGTGGAACTGCGCGTCCTTGACGCCGAACGGCACGGCGTTGCGCCACTGCAACCACGTCTGCCAACGACTCGCTGCCGCGATGCCCGAGAGGATGCCGACGCCGAGCATGACGACGGCGACCGCGATCCGGCGCAACGGCACGACGACCGCGCGGTAGCGCTCGATGTTGCGCTGTTCCAGCGAGTCGGGGCGGAACGCCGGCTGCAGGCGGTACGCCACGACGACGTTCGCGCCGACGGCGAGCGCCATGAGCAGACCGACCGAGAGGAACAACAGGATCCTCGTCCGCAGCACGGTGTCGAAGACGTCGGTGAAGCCGACCTCGGCGTACCAGAGCCGGTCGGTCCAGAGATTCGCGAACAGCACGAACAGTCCGCCGGCGACGAGCAGCGCGCCGATGATCGGACCGAGCAGGCGGGGCGGGCGGGCAGGACGGGAGTCGCTGACAGAGGCCACGAGGTGACCGTATCGCCGCTAGGGCGTGTCTCTCATGTCGGGGCCGTCGCGAGCGGCGCGCAGCAGGCCACGGGCATGGGAGACATGCCCTAGTGGCGCGTGGCCTCCGCGACGCACGTACAACCGTCGCCGTACGGCGGCAGCCCCTCGACCGCAACACGCTCTGCGGTGAGCGGCCGGCCGTCGAGGTCAGCGCAGGCGGGGCGGGGGCACGGCGGCCCGGCGAACCGCTGCCGGACGATCCAGCCGGTGTCGCGGACGGCCGCGACGACGCCCGCGGACCGCGCGACACCGCGCACCCGGTCGAGCAGCTCCGGCGACGTCGCCGTCAGCGACGTGCCGCTGGCGGCGTACGACTGGAGCATCGCGAGCACCGCGTCCAAGGCTGCGTCACCGACGTCAGCATCGCCGGGCACGCCGGCGTCGCGCGCCGCGCGGGCGCCCCCGGCTGCGTGCTCCCGCACCTCGTCCTCGACCCCGAGCGCGAGGGACAGCGCGACATCGTCCGGATGGCCCGCGGACACGGGCGGCGGCGCGGGCGGTGGGGTCTCACCGAGCGACGCCCGCATCGCGGCGAAGATCTGCGGCAGCGGGGGGTGCTGCGCGGCGACCCGGCGGGCGGCGTCGCGGCGGCGCTCGTTCATGGGCGGCCCTTCGCGGAACGTGCGACGGCCGGGACCTCGAGCGAGAACGCGGAGCCCTTGCCTACCGTCGACTCGACGACGACGACCAGGCCGAAGTCCTCGGCCACCCGGCGGACGAACGACAGCCCGAGCCCGAGGCCGCCGACCGTCCTCGTCGTCGATCCGTCGACCTGTTCGAACGACGTGAACAGCGACGCCCTCCGGTCCTCGGGGATGCCCTCCCCCGCGTCCCGGACGGTGAGCCGCACGTGCCGCCCGTCGCCGGCGAGCGCGGCGGTCAGGGTGATCGGCTTCGCCGAGTACTTCACCGCGTTGTCGAGGAGCTCGTCGAACGCCTTCGCCACCCAGGCCGGGTCGACGAGTACGTCGGGCAGCCCGGCCGCGACCCGGCGGCGGAACTCGCGGCGCGGCTCGCGCTTGCGCCACGTGGTGAGGCGTTCGGTCATGAAGTCGGCGACGCGCACGGGCGCGTGCTGCGGGACGACCCGGCCCGCCTCCAACGCGGCGACGTCGACGAGCAGGTCGACGACGCGTGACATCCGGACGCTCGACTCGAGGATGCTGCCCGCGTACTGCGTCGTCTTCTCGGCGGGCAGGCCGGGTCGGCGGTGCAGGATCTCGGCATAGCCGCGAATCGGGGTCAACGGCGTGCGGAGCTCGTGGCTGACGTTCGAGAGGAACTCGGTCTTCATCCGTTCGACCTCGTGCTCGCGGGTCGTGTCGCGGACGACGACGACGTGACCCTTCTCGCCGCGCAACGGTGTCGCCGCCAGTGCGACGGGAACGACGCCGCCGTCGGCCCGGTCGAGGACCCCGATCCGCGCGACCCGGTTGGCGCCGAGGCCGTCGAGCAATGGCTCACCGGCGGTCGTGAGGCCGGTCAGCACGTCGGCGACCGCGCGACCGACGACCGCGTCCTCGGGCAGGCCGAGCAGGTCGAGCGCGGCATGGTTGACGCCGACGACGCGGTCGCGGCCGTCGGTCGTGACGAGTCCGTCGCCGATCGACTCGAGGACGGTCTCCAGCCGTCCGCGCAACGCGGCCTCGTCCGCAGCGGCCCGGTGCAACGACTCGTTGCTCGCCGCGAGCGACGCGGTCATCGCGTCGAACGTCCGCGACAGCAGGCCGAGCTCGTCGGAGGTGTTGACCTCGGTCTTCACGTCGAGATCGCCGCGGCGGACCCGCGACGCGGCGACGGTGAGCTCGGTGACCGGGCGGACGATGCGGCGACCGAGCGCGACGGCGAAGACGCCGACGAGCAACGCGATCGCGACCGTCCCGAGGAACAGCGACGAGAGGACCCGGCGCTGCGTCGCGAGGATGACGTTCGACTCCGCGGAGAGTGCGAGGACGCCGGCCAGCGCGCCGTCCTCGGCGCGGATCGCCTGGTATCGAACGCCGGGCCTCGAGCCCTCGGCGCCGAGCGAGACGCCGTCGTCGTCCGAGTCGGACGGGGTGTCGCGAAGCGCCTGGGTCACGTGCAGTCGGTCGAGCTCGCGGTCGAGGAGCTTGACGCGTTCGGGCGCCAGCGTCGTGGCGACCCGGTGGCGGTTGACGTACAGGGTCGCCTGCACGCCGGTCGCCCGCTTGATGTCGGCGACCCGCGCGTCGTCGATGCGCGTGGCGTACACGGCGACGACGTCGGGGCGGCGCGGCGACCGCGGCGTGCCCTGGAACGCCGGCGCGACGCCCATCGCGAGCAGCAGCGGATCCGCCCCGACGATGACGTCGACGGTCGCGACCGTGTGCTGGTCGGTGGCTTCGAGGACCTCCCGGACGGCCGCGTTGCGGCGCAACGCCGCGGCGGCGACCTGGTCGGCAAGCCCGTCGAACTGCGCACCGCCTGGCACGCACCGGGGGGTGGCGAGACCGCAGACGAAGCCGATGATGGTGGTGCGCGATCGGGACGCGGCGAGCTGTCGCTGGCAGAGCTCGATCTGCTTCGGGTCGCAACCCGCGAGGACGCGGGCGAGCGCGAGCGAGGTCTGCTTGTCGTCCTGGAGGATGTTGACCTGGCCGCTCGCGACCTCGGCGAGCCGGTTCTCGCTGTCACGGTTCAACGAGTCGGTGGCGACCGACCCGACGATGAGCGCGGTGCCGAGCGCGAGGCCGAGCGCGGCCGCGAGGATCGCGGCGACGACCTTCGACAGCAGGCTGGTCTCGACGAGCCGTACGACGAACGCCAGCACGGCGAGGGCCGCGAGGCCGCGGAGGACGAGGAGCGCCTCGGCCGCGGTGGTCGACGTCCGCGCGGCGGGCGCGAGCACCTCGGTCGCGAGGGAGAGCGCGAGCGCGACGGTGAGCAGCGTCGCGCCGGGCCGGGTGGCACGGCGGGACAGCCAGGTGGCGAGGGCGGCCGCCGCGGCCGCGACGACCGCGGCGGGCGGCGCGGCGCCGACCGGGATGACGACACCAGGCGCGGCCGCGAGCATCGGCGCGACCGACAGGCCGCTCGCACCGACGCCGACCAGGAGGTAGCCACCCGCGCGGAGGAGGGCGAACGCCTCGCCGTTCGCGTCGCCGAGCAGCGCGCCGGTGAAACCATGCGCGGCGGCGAGGAGCAGGCCGCCGAGGACGAGGAACGCGCGGGAGCGCCTGCGGTACGCGACCGCGCCCGCCGCCGCGGCAAGGCCGAGGGCCGCGGCCAGCGCGAGCAGCTGTACCGCGGCGACCAGGGCGAACGGTACCGCGGCGTCCATGCCCGGATCGTACGGGCGCTGAACCACGCCGCGTCGCGTGCGCCGCGCAGTCTTACCTGCTCGGGTCGCGACCGGCCGCGATCGCCCGCACTGCGGCGAGTGCCTCTTCCAGGGTTGCGATCCGCACCACGTGGAGGCCCTTGGGCACCGCGCGGCGGGCCTCGTCCCAGTTGCCGGCCGGCGTGAGGAAGTACGCCGCGCCATGGGCCCGCGCCGCGACCAGCTTCTGCTGGATGCCGCCGATCGGCCCGACCGAGCCGTCGTCGTCGATCGACCCGGTGCCGGCGATGATCTTGCCGCCGGTGAGGTCGCCCGGCGTGAGCCGGTCGTAGATGCCGAGCGCGAACATCAAGCCGGCGCTCGGCCCGCCCACGTCCTGCAGCGCGATGGTGACGGGGAACGGCGGGTGCGGGTCGCGTTCGGCCAGGCCGACCCCGATGACGGCCTTCCCGGTGTTCGCGCCGTCGCCCTCGCGGGTCTGCACCTCGACCACGTGGGTCTCGCCGGCCCGGCGGTAACCGACCCGTACGACGTCGCCGGGGCGGTGCTTCGCCATGAGGTGGCGCAACGTACATACCGAGTCGACTCGCCCGCCATCGATGGACGCGACGACGTCGTCCTTCTTCAGTCCGGCCTTGTCGGCGGGGCCGCCGTCGCCGACGCCGTCGATGACGACCCGCGACGTGACTGGGGTGCCGAACTCGCACAACGCGGCCGTGACGGCGTGCTGCTGCGACTCGGCCATCTCCCGCCGGGTCTCCTCGTCCGACTGCTGCTCGCTCTGCCCGGGCGGGTAGATGATCTCCCGCGGCACGACGGCGAACCGGTCGTCGAACCACTTCGCGATCGCGTCTCCGAGCTTGATCCGCGGGTACACGTTGACGGTGGTGAGGTCCAGCTCCCCCGCTGCGGGGTGGTCGCGGTCGGCGGGTACCTGGATGAGCGGCTTGCCGTCCGTCGTACCGAGGGTGTTGAACACCGGGCCCGGGCCGAGCGCGACGTACGGCACCGTGAGCTGCGAGCCACCGACGCCGAGCCCCACGGCGAGCGCGAGGGAGACACCGAGCGTCGCGCCACGACTGGACATGCCGAAGACACTAACGGGCGGCGGGTACCCTCGGCCTGCGGGGCCGGCCGGAACGGAACGGGAGCGGCGGTGGTGACGTTAGGTCCCGTCACCGCGCTGCTCGCGGTCGGCGGCGCGACGGCGGTCGTGCTGCGGGACGTGATGGCGTACGACCGACCGCCGCGCTCGGCGCACCCGCCGGCGCCACTCCCCGAGCCGACGGCGCCGCCGCCACCACTGCCGCCGGACGGGTCGATGCTCGCCGCGATCACGACGACGGAGTCCGACGAGCACTCGACGTTCAAGCGCGTGAACGCGCTCGCCATGTTGCTGATGTTGACGCTGCTCGCCGCGATCGTGGTCGGGGCGGGGATCTACCGGGCGGTGTCCGCGCTCAAATGACGGCTAACGCGTGAAGAAGCCGAGGCCGCGGGCGCCGTGCTTGCCGTTCGAGCCCTGGTCGGGCTGCGGGGCGTACACCTCGGCGGCGAACGGCTCGGCCGGCACCATGGCGGGGACGGGCTCGGCGGCGGGCTCGGCAGGGCCCTCGACGGCGTCGACCGGCTCGGTCTCGGCGACGGGCTCGACCGGCTCGACAGGCGCGGCCTGGCCCGGGATCTCGACGCGGTACACCGCACGGAACGACAGCGGCACCTCGGTCATCGAGTAGACGCGGACGTCCTCGACGCCCTCGACGTTGCGCAGGT
>CBQZLL010000007.1:0-26972 GCA_967749945.1 uncultured Frankiaceae bacterium | reverse complement strand
CTCACCGTCCGCGAGGGCGAGGTGTTCGGTTTCCTCGGCCCCAATGGTGCGGGCAAGACGACGACCGTACGCATGCTCTGCACGCTGCTCCCCATCACCGCGGGCAGCGCGCAGGTGGCCGGCATCGACGTCGCGCACGACGCCGCGGGCGTCCGCCGGCGGATCGGTGTCGCGTTGCAGGAGATCGGCCTCGACCCGATCCAGACCGGCCGGGAGATCCTCGAGCTGCAGTGCGGCCTCTACGGCATGAGCGCCACCCGCGCCGCGCAGCGCGCCGCGGAGCTGCTCGCCCTGGTCGGCCTGTCCGAAGCCGCCGAGCGGCGGACGAAGACGTACTCCGGCGGCATGAAGCGCCGCCTCGACCTGGCGACCGCGCTCGTGCACTCGCCGTCCGTGCTGTTCCTCGACGAGCCGACGACCGGCCTCGACCCCGCGTCGCGGCTCACGGTCTGGGCCGAGGTTCGGCGCATCAACGAGTCGGGTACGACGGTGTTCCTCACCACGCAGTACATGGAGGAGGCCGACCAGCTCTGCGACCGGCTGGCCATCATCGACGCCGGCCTGATCGTCGCCGAGGGCACGCCGGGGGAGCTGAAGTCGGCGATGGGCCACGACGTCGTGACCATCGCCCTCGACGGTGCCGACCCGGTCGCGGCGCGGGCCTGCGCAGAGAGCCTCGACGGCGTGCAGCAGGTCGTCAGCGAGCCCGAAGGCCTCGCCATCTACGTCGAGAACGGCGCCGCCGCGATCCCGCAGCTCGTCCTCGAGCTCGACGGCGCGGGTGTCACGCCGAAGGCCATCTCGCTCGCCCGGCCGACGCTCGACGACGTATTCCTCAAAGCGACCGGCCGCCGCCTCGAAGGCGACAAGACGGAGGAGGCTACCGGATGAAGGCGCTCTGGCTGCTGACCAAGCGCGCGGTCCGCGAGACGCTGCGCAACCCCGAGGCGACGATCCCGCTGCTGTTCATCCCGGTGTTCTTCATGCTCGTCAACACCGGCCAGCTCGGGAAGGAGCTGCGCGGCGAGGCGTTCCTGCACGGACAGAACTACATCGCGTTCCAGATGCCGATCTCGCTGCTGTTCGCGGTCGTCGGCATCAGCAGCGGGCTCGCGATCGTCGTCGAGATCGAGAACGGCTACTTCGACAAGCTGCTCGTCGCGCCCGTCTCCCGGCTCGCGATCCTCGTCGGCCGGCTCGCCGCCGACTTCTTCCGCAACCTCGTCACCGCGTCGGCGGTGCTCGCCATCGGTTTCGGGTTCGGGATGCGGGTGAAGTCCGGCCCGGCCGGGATCGTGCTGCTCGTCCTGCTGTCGGCGTTCTTCGGCGTCGCGTACGGCTCGACGGCGGTCCTCATCGCGCTGCGCAGCCGCAGCGCGCAGACCGTCAACGTGACGTCCTACATGTTCTTCCCGCTGCTGTTCCTCTCGCCGAACCTGCTGCCCCGCAGCCTCATGCAGGGCTGGCTGCGGACGGCGTCGCGGTACAACCCGGTGACGTACGTCATCGAGGGCATCCGCTCGCTCATCCTCGACGGGTGGGACGCCGAGCGGCTGCTCGCGTGCGTCGTCGTCATCGCGGCGCTGTCGTTCGTGCTGCTGGGCATGTCCGTCCGCGCGATGAACCAGTACGGCGACCTCTAGGGCCTGTCTCTCGGATCGGCGCCGTCGCTGCGCGGGAGTCCGGGGCGTGGCTCGCAAGGCGGAGGAGTCGCTGGTAGCAGCGCTACCGGCGGCGACGACAACGCGGCGAGGCACGGTCCCGGGCCCCGGGCAGCAGGCGACGGGTCCGGGAGACAGGCCCTAGTTACAGAGAGCCGATCCCGGCGTCGGTCCAGATGTGGGTCTCCCACTCCAGGCCCTCGGTGCCGGCCCGGCGGTTGAACTCGTCGCCGACCTCCTCGGACGAGGCGTGGAACGCGTCGTGGCTGTCCCACTCCTGGAGCACGCAGATCAGGCCCGCATCGTTCTCGTCGCGGAAGACACGGCTGGAGTGCAGGCCCTTCGGCGTGCCCTGGCTGTCCATCCACGCGACCGCGTCGGCGAATGTCTGGAAGCTCGGGGGCCGGACCGTCATCTGTACGAGCACGCTCATGCTCGCCACCTCCTCGGACGTCTCGGATGCTCCTCGGGTCGGCGGGTGCGTGCTAGGGCCGAGGTGCCCTGGTCATCGCGAGTACGTCGAGCGCCGCGTCGAGCTGCTCCTCGGTGATCCGGCCGTCGCGGACGTGGCCGCGTTCGACGACGACCTGCCGGATCGTCTTGCCGTCCGCGAGCGCCTGCTTCGCGATCGCGGCGGCCTCCTCGTAGCCGAGGTGGCGGTTCAGTGGCGTGACGATCGACGGCGACGCCTCGGCGTAGAAGCGGCAGCGTTCCGCGTCGGCGAGGATGCCGTCGACACAGCGGTCGGCGAACAGCCTGCTGACGTTCGTCAGCAGGTGGACCGACTCGAGCACGTTGCGCGCGATGACGGGCAGGTTGACGTTGAGCTCGAAGTTGCCGGCTGCGCCGCCGAACGCGATCGCCGCGTCGTTGCCGACGACCTGCGCGACGACCTGGTGCACCGCCTCGGGGACCACCGGGTTGACCTTGCCCGGCATGATCGACGAGCCCGGCTGCAGGTCCGGTACGTGGATCTCCGCGAGCCCGGCGCGCGGGCCGCTCGCCATCCATCGGATGTCGTTCGCGATCTTGTTGAGGCTGACCGCGACAACGCGGAGGACGCCGCTCGTCTCGACGATCGCGTCGCGCGACGCCTGCGCCTCGAAGTGGTTGCGCGCCTCGGTGAGCGGCAGTCTCATGTCCGCCGCGAGCCGCGCGATCACCGCCGCGGCGAACCCTGCGGGGGCGTTCAGGCCGGTCCCGACGGCGGTGCCGCCGAGCGGCAGCTCGGCGAGCCGCGGAAGCACGCCGTCGAGCCGCTCGACGCCGTAGCGGATCGCGGCGGCGTAGCCGCCGAACTCCTGCCCGAGCGTCAGTGGCGTCGCGTCCATCAGGTGCGTACGGCCGCTCTTGACGACGTCGGCGAACTCGGCCGCCTTGCGCTCCAGCGACTCCGCGAGATGGTCGAGTGCGGGAATCAGGTCGCGGACGACGGCGCGCGTCGCGGCCAGGTGCATGGCGCTGGGGAACACGTCGTTCGACGACTGCGACGCGTTCACGTGGTCGTTCGGGTGGACGTCGCGGCCGAGCCGTCGCGACGCGAGAGTCGCTAGCACCTCGTTGACGTTCATGTTGGTGGACGTGCCGGAACCCGTCTGGAACACGTCGACCGGGAACTGGTCCGCCCACGCGCCGTGCGAGATCTCGGCGGCGGCGTCGTGGATCTCCTTGGCCAGGTCCGCGGGCAGCACCCCGAGGTCGGCGTTGACGGTCGCCGCGGCACCCTTGATCGACACGAGCGCGCGGATCAGGTCGGGGTCGACACGCTGCCCGGAGACGGGGAAGTTCTCGACCGCGCGTTGCGTCTGCGCCCGCCACAGCGCGTCGGCGGGGACGCGGACCTCGCCCATCGAGTCGTGCTCGACGCGGTAGTCGCCCATACGGCTAACCCTAGGGCCCCACACCGGCTGCTACTGGTGAGTAGCGGCGGGAGCCTGAGCACGGACTGGTGAACGGCGGCGCCGCTACTCACCAGTAGCAGCCGGTGTGGGGCGGGCGCTCGGCACGAGAGGTGGCCCGCGTTCGGCCGGGCCGCCCAGGGAATCAGCGGGTCTGGTACGGCCCGCCGCCTTCGCCGATGGCGTCGACCCTCGTACCTGTCGACGAGATCTCGACGCAGTCTGTGGCGCCGCCGAGGGTCTCGGCGTTGTCGACCGTGTTCCAGTTGAACTGCGTGAGGATCCCTGCGGCGCACCGAGCAGTGGCCAGCTCAGAGCCTGTGACGAAAGTCCCAACGTTCTGTGGCTGGTTGTCCTGTTCACCCCTGTTTCGGTCTGTCGCTTTGAGCGGTACCGTCCGGTCATGTCCGACCGCCCAGCCGGTCGCCGATGATGCGCCGCGCGCGGCTGCTCGCTGCGCTCGGTCTGGTTGCTCTGGCCACGGTCGTCGTCGGACCCGCCGACGCCGCGTCCGGCTGCGGCAATGACACCTACGACCGCTGGAACGCCGTCCCGCTGCCCGTGGGTCACGGGTCGCTCGCCCAGATCGACACCGGCGCGTGCGCTCTCGTCGCGACGACGCCGGACGCTGTCCTCCGCTCGCCCGACGGCGGCCGGTCGTGGGTCGTCGCCGCCCGTGCGCTTGTCACCGGTCCGGTCTGGGCCGAGGGCCTCGGCTCGACCGTCGTCGTCCCGTACACCGAGCGCGGCACGACTGGCCTGCTCGTCAGCACCGACGGTGGCGTGACGTACGACCGCCGCCCCGCGCCGGATCCTGACGTGGTCCTAGTCGCGGGCGCCCGTACGCCGTCCGGGCCCGCGCTGTATGCGCTCGTCCCCGGCGGGCCGGTCGGGGTGTACCGCTCCGCCGACAGCGGTGCGACCTGGGCGCCGATGCCCGGGTCGGCGGTGGTCGTCGAGCCGCGGGTGTTCGCGGCCGGCCCCGCCGGTGACGGCACCTTCTGGTTGACCGGCAGCGCGCTCGGCGGCGCGGCCGGAGCCGTCTTCCACGCGACGGCCGACGGGCTCGTCGCGCCAATACGGTCCGGCGCCATCGGCCCGATCGTCGCGGACCACTACCTGGCCGACATGGGCGAGACCGTCCTCGTCGCGACCGACGACGGCCTCCTGCGGTCGTCCGACGGCGGCGTCAGCTGGACGACGCTGCTCGCAGACCGCGTGACGGACCTGCGGACTGATCCGGGTCGCGTCAACGCGATCGTCGCGGTCCACGACCACCTGGTGTGGCGCAGCGCGACCAACGGCGTCCAGTGGCGGAGCTGGTCGGCCGACGGCCTGCCGGCGGACTGCGAGCCGACCGGGCTCGCGCGCACGTCGACGCTGCCGCCCGCGTACGTCGTCCGCTGCGGGTCACGCGCCTACCTCCGCCCGACTTCGGGCTACGACCTGGTCGGCACGGACTTCTACCGGCCGGACCCGCCGCCCGACCTGCCGGAGAGCACGCCCATGCCGGTCGTCGGTACACCGATCCAGCTGTCCGGCGAGAACACCTCTGACGGGTCCATCGCGTTCGACGGCCGCATCCTGTACTGGAGTGACGGCTCAGGGTCGATCTACCGGATGGTGACCGCGACGCGCCAGGAGCTCGACCCGCTCGAGGTGGACTGGTCGGCGGCGTCGCTCGCCGCCGACCCGATCCGGCAGATCCTCTACGTATACGAGCCGCGCACCGGCGAGATGCGCGGGGTGGATCTGGCGACCGGCCGGAGCCGGGTCCTCTTCACGGTCGACGGCGTGGGGTGGGTCGCGTCGTGGAGCTGGGACTGGCAGCGGGACGCTTTCTACGCGATCGAGGAGTCGGGCTCGCAGATCTATCGGCTCGACCTCACGGGACGGGGGACCAAGGTCTGCAAGGCCCAGGTGCAGCACGTCGACGAGTCGGCCGGCTTCAAGTACGCCAGCGCGGCGGCGTACGTCGCGATCGGCGGTGGGCTCGGACTGGTCGAGAGCGAGTCCGACGAGGACATGATCCGCATCGACGAGAACTGCCACGTGCTCGCCCGGCTGAAGCATCGGATGTACGCGGAGGCGGAGAAGGAGAACGACTCGATCGCGTGCGACGGGGTGACGTTCGGCCAGCCCGTGGTCTGGCTCAGGGACGCGGCGCTCAACGTCGCGACCGCCTACGCCGCCCCCGGCGCGTACTGCCCGGTGCCGACGACCATGGACGTCACCGCGCCGGTGCGGGTTGCCGGCGGGCGGGCGGTCGACGTCTGCGGCACGCTGCGACTCCGCGTCGACGGCTCGCCGATCGGCGGTCAGCGGGTCGCGTTGCTCGCCCACGGGCGTCGCATCGCCGACGCCACTACCGACGGCAACGGCCGGGTCTGCGGCCGCGACGAGTCTGGTGGCGCCGCGCGGCGAGTACCTGTCGAGGCGCTGTTCCTCGGCTCGTCCGCGTACCTGTCGAGCAGTGCGCGGGGCACGTACGACGTCCTTCCGGCGCCTCGTCCGGCGCCGCGGCCGGAGATCGAGGGCGTGGCGCCGGTCTGGCCGCGCCCGCCGGTCGCGGCGCTCGGTCTGGCCGAGCCACCGCCACCGTTGCAGGTCAACCCGAACCCGGTGCCGAACCCCAACGTCAACCCGAACGCGCATCCGCAGGCGTTGCCACAGGGTGCGGCGGGTTACGCCCGGCAGGCCGAGCCGCGACCGATGCTCGCGCGAGTCGAGGGGAACGACGAGGAGGTCGTCTTCGAGATGAGCGCGCGTGACCGCGGCGCGGCCGCTGCGTTGCTGGCCGCCGGGTCGGTGATGTCGGCGGTCGCGGTCGTCGCCCGGCGGAGGCAGTCGCGGACCGGGTATGCGAGACAGGGGGTGCGCTGATGCGTCGGGCCGTGCTGCTCGCCGCCGTCGCCTTCCTCGCGGCCGGCGCCGTCTCGGTCGGGCCGGCGGGGGCCGCGCCATCGTGTGCCAACCAGCGCGACGCCCGGAACCGGTGGAACGCCGTGCCGCTGCCGCCGGGCGTCCTCCGCGACATCGACCAGGTCGACGCGGATCCGTGCGTCCTGATCGCGACGACGCCAGGCGCCGTGCTGCGGTCGGCCGACGGCGGCTTGTCGTGGGACACCGCCGTGAAGGCCGACGTCCTGGGTCCGGTGTTCACCGAGGGGCTCGGCTCGGGGGTCGTGGTTCCGTACATGGACGGCCTGATCTGGGGGCTGCTCGTCAGCCACGACCAGGGCCTGACGTTCGAGGAGCGGAACTCGCCGGACGTGCCGCTCGTCGTGGTGACCGGGTCCCCGTCGGGGAGCGCGCTCTACGCGGTCGGCGGCGACAAGGTGCCGACGATCTACCGTTCGGACGACGACGCGGTGACGTGGACCGCGTTGCTCGGTTCGGCCGTGGTGCGCAACCCGGTGGCGTTCGTCCCAGGCATCGCGAACGACGGCTCGTACTGGGCGGCCGGCGCCCCGGCTGGCGTCTTCCATGCGACGGCCGAGGGGGCCGTCCTCCCGGTGCGCTCCGACGCCGCGCACGCGATCGTCGCGGACCGCCACGTCGGAGACGACACCGAGACGGTCCTCCTCGCGACCGACGCGGGTGTCCTGCGGTCCAGCGACGGGGTGAACTGGACGACCGTCCGCGACGGACCGGTGACCGCGTTGCGCGCCGAGCCCGGACGGGTCAACGCGCTAATGGCGATCCGCGACGGCGTCGTCGAACGCAGCACCAACGACGCCGCCACCTGGCGCGACGTCTCGACCGGGCTGCCCCGCTCGTGCGCGCCGCGCGGGCTGGCGCGGACCGCGACGTTGCCGGCGACGTTCCTCACGTACTGCCCGGGCGTCGGGTACTTCCGGTACGCGACCAGCGGTCGCGACCTCGTCGGCCACGACTTCCCGCCGGTCGCCGACCCGACGGTGGACCCGTTCGGCATGCCCATGCCGATCCTCGGCGAGGTCACGTTGACCGGCGACCCGAACAACTCGGACGGCTCGCTCGCGTTCGACGGGCGGGTGCTCTACTGGACCGACGGCACCGACGAGATCCAGCGCATGGTGCTCGCGACGCGGACCGAGCTGCCGCCGTTCCCCGGCAGCTACCTGACGCTCGGACTCTCGGTCGACCCGATCAGGCAGGTGCTCTACGAGTTCCGGCAGGACCCCGAGCACGGTGGCTTCGCTGTCAACGCGATCGACCTCGCAACGGGCACCAGGCGCCGCGCGATCGCCGTGGACAGCATGATCCGTGTCGCGTCGTGGAGCTGGGACCGGCAGCGCGACGCGTTCTACGCCGTCGAGGAGATGGGCACCTGGATCGTCCGGATGGACCTGTCCGGGGATGTGACGCGGGTCTGCTCGGTGCCCGAGCTCAAGGTGGGGGACGGTCCGTGGACGACCGGGGGTGCGGCGTACGTCGCGATCGGGGGCGGGTACGGCGTCATCGAGACCGAGGACGACAAGACCGTGCTCAAGGTCGACGGCTCGTGCCGGGTGGTCGCGCGACTGTCGCACCGGCTGTACGCCGAGGCCACGCGGGAGAACGACACGCTCGTCTGCGACGGCCTGACGTTCGGCGAGCCGGCGGTCTGGATCAGGGATGCCGCGCGGAACGTCGCGACCGCGTACGCCGCACCCGGCGCGTACTGCCCGCTCGCGACCCGGACCGAGATCACCGCGCCCGCGACCGTCGCGTCCGACGGGACGGCGAAGGTCTGCGGCACGCTCCGGCTGCGGAGCGACGGGTCGCCGATCCGCGGGGAGTCGCTCGCGCTGTTCGCCGAGGACCGCCCGGTGGCGACCGCCCGGACCGACCGGGCGGGCCGGGTCTGCGGTACGTACCGGCCGGCCGACCTGTCGCTGCTGTCGCGGCGCGCCGACACGGCGTCGGTGTTCCTCGGTACGGCGGCGTACTTGTCGAGCGATGCGTACGACGACCTCGACGTCGTCGCGCTACGGCCGCGGCCCGCCCCGCCCGCGGTCGAGCGGCCACAGCCGCGGGTGGCGGCCGTCGTCGCCCCGCCGGCCGCGCCGCCCGTCGTCGTCAACGCCCCGAACGTCAACCTGCAGCCCAACCCGAACCCGCAGGCCAACCCGAACCCCAACCCGCAGGGTGCGCCGAACGCCGCCGCCGGCTTCTCCCAGCAGGACGAGGCGGAGACGGGACTCGTGGTGGCCAGGGCGCGCGACGAGTCGCCGGTCGTGCCGTTCGCGGGTGCGGTCGTGCTGTCGATGGTCGCGCTCGGCATGGTGCGACGGCGGGCGCGGACCGAGGTGGTTACCGGTGGTGGTGCTCGAAGTCGATCCCGCTGTAGACCATGAGCTTCTTGAGCCGGTGCTCGCTCTCGACGTACCGGATGGTGCCGCTGCGCGAACGCATCACGAGCGAGTACGTCGTCGCGCCGCCGCCGCGGTAGCGCACGCCTCCGAGCAGCTCGCCGTCGGTGACGCCCGTCGCGACGAAGAACACGTTGTTGCCCTTGACCAGGTCGTCGGTGTGCAGGACGCGGTCGAGGTCGTGGCCCTGGTCGATCGCCCTGGCGCGCTCGTCGTCGTTGCGCGGCCAGAGCTTCCCCTGGATCGTGCCGCCGAGGCACTTGATCGCGCAGGCCGAGATGATGCCCTCGGGGGTTCCGCCGATGCCGAGCAGCAGGTCGACGCCGGTGCCGTCCTTGGCCGCCATGATGGCGCCCGCGACGTCGCCGTCGGAGATGAGCTTGATCCGCGCTCCCGCGTCACGGACCTGCCGGACCAGGTCCTCGTGCCGGGGGCGGTCGAGGATGCAGACCGTGACGTCCTCGGGGTCGCCGTTCTTGGCCTTCGCGACGGCGCGGATGTTCTCCTCGACCGGCGCCGTGATGTCGACGACGTCGGCGGCCTCGGGGCCGGTCGCGAGCTTCTCCATGTAGACGCACGCGCCGGGGTCGAACATCGTCCCGCGGCCCGACACGGCCATGACGGCGATGGCGTTGTTCATGCCCTTGGCGGTCAACGTCGTACCGTCGATCGGATCGACCGCGACGTCGCACTCTGGGCCTGTACCGTCGCCGACTTCCTCGCCGTTGAAGAGCATCGGGGCTTCGTCCTTCTCGCCCTCGCCGATGACGACGACGCCCTTCATCGACACGGTGCCGATCATCGTGCGCATCGCGTCGACGGCCGCGCCGTCGGCGCCGTTCTTGTCGCCGCGGCCCACCCACCTCCCGGCGGCCATCGCGGCGGCCTCCGTGACGCGGACGAGCTCCAGCGCGAGGTTGCGGTCGGGCGCTTCGGTCGGCATGGCCGCAGTGTAGTTAGGCTGAGCCCGTGTTCGACACCGCGGCACCCGAGTCCAGCGGTCGGCTCGGTCTCGATCCGGACACCGTGCCTGGCGGCATCTACTACCTGCTCAACTCGGTCGTCGTCCCGCGCCCGATCGCGTGGGTCTCGACCCGGTCCGCCGAGGGCGTCGACAATCTCGCGCCGCACTCGTACTTCACCGTCTCGTCGGTGCTGCCGCCAGTCGTGCAGTTCACGTCGGTCGGGCGCAAGGACTCGTTGCGCAACGCGCAGGCGACCGGTCAGTTCGTCGTCTCGATCTGCACCGAGCCGCTCGCGGAGCAGGTGAACACCACGGCGGTGCCGTTCCCGTCGCACGAGTCGGAGTTCGACGCGGCCGGGCTTACCCGCGAGCCATCGGCGCGAGTCGCGCCGCCGCGGGTCGCGGAGTCGCCGGTGTCGCTGGAGTGCGAGCTCGCCGACGTCCGGTCGTTCGGCGCGTCGACGGTGGTGTTCGGCCGGGTCGTGTGGGTGGCGGTGAAGCCCGCGGTGATCCGCGACGACCGGATCGCGATCGACCTGCTGCGGCCGATCGCGCGACTCTCCGGCGCCGACTACGCGAGGATCGGCGAGGTGTTCTCGATCAAGCGGTTGAGCCACGAGGAGTGGCTCGCGGGCCGCCGGGGAGGATGAGCAGGTGAAGCAGTCCGACCGCGCGGCCGCGACCCGCAACGCGATCCTCGGCGCGGCGCACGAGGTGTTCACCCACGCGGGGTTCAGCGACGCGAACATCGCCGACGTCGTCAGTCGCGCCGGTGCCAGCGTCGGCAGCCTGTACCACCATTTCGGCGGCAAGGCCGACCTGTATCTCGCGCTGTTCGAGGACTACGAGCAGCGCCAGGAGCAGCGCGCGACCGCCGCCGTCGCGCAGGCCCGGACCGGCGCGTCGTCGCCGATGGACCTGTTCATCGTGGGCGCGCGGGCGTACCTGCGCGGCTGCTGGGAGGAGCGCGAGCTCGCCCGGCTGTTCCTCGCCGGAGGTGGCCCACCCGGCTCGGAGCTGGTGGGGCGCAAGCGTTTTCACGAGTGGGCGCGGCTCAACGAACGCCTCCTCGGCGGCTACGACGAGCCGGGCGGCCCGTCGTCCGAAGCGCTCGTCCTCGTCCTGACGACGGTCGTCGCCGAGGCGGGGCACGAGGTCGCGGTGCGCGACGACGAGACGACCGCGATGGCGCTCGCCGCGGACGTGCTCACGCTGATCGGCCGGATGGCCCGTCCGAGGGTCGACGCGTGAGCTTGCACGACGATCTGCTCAAGCGGCGCGACGACTACCCGATCCTCAGCGGCAAGACGTACCTCATCAACAACTCGCTCGGCGCGATGCACCGCGGCGTCGGCGACGCGCTCGCCGCGTACGCAGACTGCTGGGCGACCGAGGGCGTCGAGGCGTGGAACCACTGGCTGCCGTACATGACGGAGGTCGCCGACCTCGTCGGCTCGATCATCGGCGCGCCGCCGGGCAGCACCGTGATGCACCAGAACGTCGCCGCGTTGCTCGGCGCGATCGTGTCGTGTCTCGACTTCTCCGGCCCGCGCGACCGCGTCGTGACGACCGCGATGGACTGGCCGGGAACGCACTACCTCTGGACCGAGCACGCGCGGTACGGCGTGGACCTCGTCGTCGTCCCGACCGACGACGGGATCGGGGTCGACGCGCAGCGCGTCGCCGACGCGATCGACTCGCGCACGCTGGTCGTCTCGGTGTCGCACGTGCTGTTCAAGTCGGCGTACGTCATGGACCTCGCGCCGATCGTCGCGAAGGCGCACGAGGTCGGCGCGCTCGTGCTGCTCGACTCGTACCAGGCGGCGGGCATCGTGCCGTTCTCGGTGACCGGCCTCGGCGTCGACTTCTGCATCGGCGGCTCGGTGAAATATCTCTGCGGCGGGCCGGGCAACGGCTGGCTCTACGTCGCGCCGTCCCTCGCCGAGACGCTGCGGCCCGCGCAGGTCGGGTGGTTCGGGCACGCCCGGCCGTTCGGCTTCGAGTACGACGCGATCGACTACGCGCCGGGAGTGCGGCGCTTCATGGGTGGGACGCCGGGGGTGCCCGCCGCGTATGCGGCGGTGCCCGGCTACGAAGCGGTCCGCGACGTCGGCGTCGAGCGGATCAGGGAACGCTCGCTGTCGCTGACCCAGCCGTTGCTGGAAGGCGCGCTCGAGCGCGGCTTCACGGTGCGGTCACCGCACGACCCCACGCGCCGCGGCGGCCACGTGACGATCGACCCGGGTGACTCCCAGCGGGTGCACGACGAGCTGCTGCGGCGGAGCTTCTCGGTCGACCACCGGCCCGGCGTCGGCATCCGGGTGGGCCCGCACTTCTACAACACCGCCGAGGAGTGCGCCGCGATCCTCGACGAGATGGCGGCGATCCGCGCCGGGCGTTAGGGCGTGTCTGACGGATCATCGGCCTGCTCCGCGACGCCCGGGGCGCGCGTCGCGGCGTGCCGCTCGCGACGGCCGTATCCACCAGACACGCCCCTAGGCCCGCGGGATCTGCGTGGGCCCGCTGCCGAGCTGCGGCACCGGTACGACGACGCGGAACGACACCGTCGTCGGCGCCTGCTCGCCGATCGTCGCGCGGACCTCGTAGCCGCCGGGGCGGGGGAACGCCGCGTCGACATTGACCGCGAGGACGCTGCGCAGGTCCTGCCCTGGGGAGAGCCCGGCCGGGCGCCCTTGCTCGATCTGCGCCTCGGCCTGCATGAACGGCTCCCCGCCGTCCTCGTGGAAGATCTGCAGGACGAGCGGGAAGCGGAGGTTGGTCTCGTTCCAGCCGACGAGAACGCTGAGGCCGATACCGAAATGGGCCAGTCCGATCGCGCCCTCGGGCGTGACGGGCGGGCGGATATCGGTCCAGCCGGCGCCGGACAGGTAGAGGAGGCCGTCGTGGGCCTCGGCGTGGTTGGCCAGCGTGACGAACTCGATGCGAGGCACCGCGAGTCCTCCTTGACGGGTCGTTGTCTACGTCTGTATACACCAGTAGACGAGCAACGCGCCAACGGAAGGGGCCGGCGATGGACGAGGTCCGCGGGCGCCAGGTGGTCTCCGCGCGCATCCCCGGCGACCTCGCTGTGCGACTGCTCGCCGAGGCCGACGCGAAGGGTGTCAGCGCGTCGGAGGTCGTCAGGGACGCGCTGGAGGCGTGGTTCTCGCAGCCGCGACTGTCCGACGTCGTCGTGGTCCAGGTGGGGTTCCGGGTCCGGGTGCTGCGCGACGAGCGCGGCTACGAGACGAACAACCCGGTCGTCACCGACCAGGACCGGGAGCTGACCTTCGGACCGTCGACGGTCGCGCTCGGTGGCTAGTAGCGTTTGGCGAAACGGCCCCGGATCGGTTCGGCTGTCCCAGAACTTCATGATCTTGGCGAGGTTGTGCACCATATGCGTGCAGAACATCGCCAAGATCACGAGATGTGGGCCGGCGAAGCACGCCGCGACGAGCGTTTCGCCCAGCCTGGCTAGTCTTCGGGGCGCTCGGCGCGGACCGCGTCCAGGCGGGCCCGGGCGCCGGCCAGCCAGTCGTCGCAGACCTTCGCGAGGGCCTCACCGCGTTCCCAGAGCGCCAAGGACTCCTCGAGGCCGAGCCCGCCCGCTTCGAGGCGGCGGACGACGTCTTCGAGCTCGGCGCGCGCATCCTCGTACGACAGTGCCTCGGCCATGACGGGACAATCGCAGAATGCCCCTGCGCCGCGCGACTCCGGACGACGCCGACGACCTGGTGCGGCTGCGCCGCGTCATGTACGACGCGATGCACGTCGACCACTCCGACCCGGCATGGGCGTCGGAATGCGCGCGGGTGCTCCGCGAGGGCTTCGCGGCGGGGACGTTCGCGGCGTTCGTCGTCGAGGAGGACGGGCGGATCGTCGCGGGTGGCGTCGGCACGGTCTCGCAACGGCTGTCCGGGCCACGCAACCCGAGCGGCCGGCACGGGCACGTGCAGTCGATGGCGACCGACCCGGACGCGCGCGGACGCGGTCACGCGCGGGCGGTGTTCGCGGCGTTGATGGCGTGGTTCGAGGAACAGGGCGTGCGGTCGGTGGACCTGCACGCGACGCCGTACGGCGAGCCGCTCTACCGATCGTTCGGTTTCACCGAGCCGCGGTTCCCGGCGCTGGGGTGGCACGCGTCACGGTGACGTCGAGCGATCCGTCGGCGAGCCGGACGCTCAGTGCGCTGCCCGCCGCGGCACCGGTCACGGTACGGACGACGCTGCCGTCGGGACGTTGCACGACGGCGTAGCCGCGGTCGAGGGTCGCCTTCGGCGAGAGGGCGGTGACGTTCGCGAGCGTGGCCGCGACGTCGCGGGTCTCCAGGTCGAGCCGCGCGGCGAGGACCCGGCGGCTCCGGGCGGCGAACGCGCGCACCTCGTGCGCGCGACGGTCGATGTCGGCGTACGGCGCCGCCAGCGCCGGGCGGCTGCGGGCCGCGGCGAGCCAGGCGTGCTCCCGCTCGACCCGCGCGTCGACGCACCGCCAGGCACGGTGCCGCAGGCCGCCGATGCGCTGCTGTTCCTCGGCGACGTCGGGGACGACCCGGTTGCCCGCGTCGGTCGGCGTGGACGCGCGCCAGTCGGCGACGAAGTCGAGCAACGGTGCGTGCGCCTCGTGGCCGATCGCCGAGACGACCGGCGTCCGCGCCGCCGCGACCGCGCGCAGCAGCGCCTCGTCGGAGAACGGCAGCAGCTCCTGTACGTCGCCGCCGCCGCGCGCGATGACGACGACATCGACCTCCGTGTCCTGGTCCAGGTCCCGCAGCGCGTCGATGACGGACATCACGGCGTTCGGGCCCTGCACCGGAACCGGACGGATGGCGAAGCGCACCGCGGGCCAGCGGCGGCGGGCGTTCTCGACGACGTCGTGCTCGGCGTCGGAGTCACGGCCGCACACGAGACCGACGACGCGGGGCAGGAACGGCAGCGGCTTCTTCCGCGCCGGGTCGAACAGTCCCTCCTGCGTCAGCAGCGCGCGGAGCCGTTCGAGCCGGGCGAGGAGCGCGCCGAGGCCGACCGGGCGGACCTCGACGGCCTGGAGGGAGAGCGTGCCCCGGCTGAGGTACCACGCGGGCTTCGCGTGGACCACGAGCTGCTGGCCCTCGGCGAGCGGCGGCTCGACGCCGGCGACGACGGCGGGCGCGACGGTCAGCGTGAGGGACACGTCGGCGGCCGGGTCGCGCAGGGTGACGAACTGCACCGACGCGCCAGGGCGGCGGGAGAGACTCGCCACCTGGCCCTCGACCCACACCGTGCCGAGCCGGCCGACCCAGTCGCCGATGAGCCGGGACACCGTACGGACCGGCCACGGCTCCTCGGGGGTCGAAGCGTTCGACACTAGGTGATCTTGGCGATCCGATTGTCGAGCATGGTGACGACCGCGACCCGGTTGGCGTGGGTGCGTTCGTAGTCGCGGAGCTGGCCGAGGGCGACGGCATCGAGCCGGGCGAGCCGCGCGCGCAGCGAGCCGAGGGTGAGGTGGTCGTAGTCGGGGAGCGGCAGCTCGTCGTGGGCGAGGATCGCGCCCGGCAAGGTGATCTGCTCCGGCGGCCGCGATGTCTGCCGCGGCTCGGGCAGGTGTCGCCAGCGCGCGACGATCGTCTCGCCGCGGTTGGCCAGCTCCTCGTACGTACGTTCGACCGTCTCGCGCGCGGTCGCGACGAGGCCGAGTCCCCTGATGGGCAGCTCGGCCAGCCCGCCGAGGCCCACCTGCCGGGCCTTCTCGACACCGGTGGCGACCAGGCCGATTCCCGCCTCGATCGGAACGGGGAGATGTTCGCTGTCCGGAACGAGCGTGACGCGAGGCATAGGCGTTCCTCTCGGACCTGCTGGGCGACCCCCCAAGGGGCTAACCGTACCTCCGTAGACTGAGGGGCATGACCGGCCGGGTGCTGCTCGCCAAGCCACGCGGCTACTGCGCGGGCGTCGACCGCGCCGTCCAGACCGTCGAGCGTGCGCTGGAGATCTACGGCGCGCCCGTGTACGTCCGGAAGCAGATCGTGCACAACGCGCACGTCGTCCGGCGGCTGGAAGCGCTCGGTGCCGTGTTCGTCGAGGAGGCGGACGAGGTCCCCGTCGGGGCGATCTGCGTACTGTCCGCGCACGGTGTCGCGCCGACCGTCTACGCCGAGGCGGCGGCCCGGTCGTTGAAGGTCATCGATGCGACCTGCCCGCTCGTGACGAAGGTGCACGTCGAGGCGAAGCGGTTCGCCGACGAGGACTACGACATCCTCCTCATCGGCCACGAGGGCCACGAGGAGGTCGTGGGGACGACCGGCGAGGCGCCCGCGCACATCCGGCTCGTCGACGGCCCCGGCGAGGTCGCGTCGGTCGAGGTGCGCGACCCGGCGAAGGTGGCGTACCTGTCGCAGACGACGTTGTCCGTCGACGAGACGAACGCCGTCGTCGACGCGCTGCGCGAGCGCTTCCCGCTCCTCCAGGGCCCGCCGAGCGACGACATCTGCTATGCCACGCAGAACCGCCAGGTCGCCGTCAAGGAGATCGCGACGTCGTCGCAGCTCGTGCTCGTCGTCGGCTCGCCCAACTCGTCGAACTCGGTCCGTCTCGTCGAGGTCGCGCGGGAGGCGGGCGCGGCGTCGTACCTCGTCGACGACGCGTCGCACGTCGACCCGGCCTGGCTGTCAGGGGTCGGCACCGTCGGCGTCACGTCCGGCGCATCGGTGCCCGAGGACCTCGTCGCCGAGGTCCTCGACTGGCTGGCCCGACACGGGTACGGCGACGTCACCGAGGTCGACGCTGCCGAGGAGCACCTGCTGTTCGCGCTGCCACAGGAGCTGCGCCGCGACCTGCGCGCTACCGGGTCTGCGCCGTCAGCAGGGTGAGCTTGATCCGCAACGCCTTCGCCGCTGCCGCGAGGTGTCCCGCCAGGCGGTTGACGCCGACGTTCCCGGTGAACGGCGTCGTGAGGTCGGTGACGATGCCGACCGCGTTGCCGCTCGCGTCGGTCACCGGGCTGCCCGAGTCGCCCTCGTACGCGGCGCCGTAGAAGTAGATGTAGTCGGCGCGGTAGAGGCCGTAGAACGCGTCGCCGGTGCGGGCCGGTACGACGTCGCCGATCACCGTGCCCTGGCCGTAGTGGTGGACCTGGACGTCGTCGTTGGCGACCTCGGTCGTCAGGCGGACCGGCCCGCCGAAGTGGCACATCTGCGGCGACGACGGCACGCGGCTGTCGATCCGCACCAGCGCGAAGTCCTTGAACTCGCCGCTCATCGTGGCGTACGCGAACCGGCCGATCGGCTTGCCCGTCGAGTCCTTCACGACGGGGCCGGTGCCCGCTCTCCATGTCTGCGTCTTGCCGACGGTCACGTCCGGGTCGGGGTCGAACGCGCAGTGCCCCGCCGTCGCGACGTAGCGGCGCCGGTCGCTGCCCTGGAACAGGAAACCGAACGTGCAGAGCTCGTTCCCGCTCTCGAGGCCCGCCCCTGGCCGGACGCCCGCGCAGCCCTCGGTGCCGAACGGGTCAGGGCGTGCCGCGCAAAGGTCGGCGGCGGCGGGGAGTGGTGCGACGGCGACCGCTGCGGCCGCCAGCCCGATCAGGGCGCGGCGGAACGAGGGGCGTCGCATACCGGACCTAACGACGTAGGGGCTCGAACGATGCGGGCTCAGCCGGCGCCGTGCGACCGGCGGACCAGCGCGATGATAGCCGCCGTCCCCGTCGCGACGAGGAGCGCCGGTGCCTTCGTCACCAGCGCCGTCATGAGCTCGAGGACCTGCTGCTTGAGGAACGAGCCGCCGATCGTGGTGCGGCTGCCGAGGTTCGCTCCGATGGCGAGGGCAACGTAGGCGAGTGGGGGGATCACCACGGCGGCGAGGAGGTCTTCGCGGTGCACCTTGTAGGCCGCGAACGCGCAGCCGAGCACGAAGCAGACCGCGAAGGTCGCTCTCAGCCCGGCGCCCGTGGCCACGTCGACCAGGCCGCCCACCATCCCCGAGCCGATCGCGACCGCAACCGCTCCCGTCGCGGTCAGTCCTCGGCGGTCTCCGATGCGCGCTCCCGCGGGGAGCGTCTTCGTCGGGGATGGGTGCGTCGTCGTCATCGCTCCTCTGACGCTAACTGCCCGGTTGCCTTGTGCCAAACACCTCCCGTTTCGGCGCGGCCTCCTTTTTCAGGTCAGGCCCGCCGCCCTCCGCAACTCCGCGTCGAGGTCCATCGGTGGCTCGCCGCGGTCGAGGGCCACGACCGGGGAGGCGGCTGCCGCGGAGTCGACGAGCTCTGGCGCTTCGAGATGGCGGGGGGTGACGTCGACTTGCGCGGCCGCAGTCAGGTCGACGTCGGTCATCTGGTAGGCCGCGAGCTTGCGGGCCGTCACGAGGACGCGGGTCTCCAGGGAGCCGATGCCCTTGTTGTAGGAGTCGACGGCGGACTTGAGGCTGCGGCCCAGCGCCGCCATGTGGCCGCCCATGGTGGAGAGGCGGTCGTAGACCTCGCGGCCGAGCGCGGCGATATCGCGCGCGTCGCGGGCGAGCGACTCCTGCCGCCAGCCGAACGCCACGCTGCGCAGCAGCGCGATGAGCGTCGTCGGCGTCGCGAGGATGACCGAACGCTCGGCACCGTACTCCAGCAGGTCGGGCGCGCCGTCGAGCGCGGCCGAGAGCAGTGCCTCGCCCGGCAGGAACAGCACGACGAACCCGGGCGTGTCCTCGACCTTGGTGGCGTACGCCTTCTTGGCCAGCGCGTCGATATGGCCGCGGACGTGCCGCGCGTGGCGGGTCAGCGCCGTCCGCAACGTCGTCTCGTCCGGGCAGTCGACGGTCTCGAGGAAGCCGTCGAGCGGGCACTTGCTGTCGACGACGACGTGCCGCCCACCAGGCAGGTGCACGACGAGGTCGGGGCGTACGGCGCCGTCGGCGCCCGGCACCGTGACCTGCTCGTCGAAGTCGCAGCGTTCGAGCATGCCGGCGAGCTCGACGGCCCGGCGGAGCTGCAGCTCGCCCCACTGGCCGCGCGCCTGCGGCCGGCGGAGGGCGGTGACGAGCGATGCCGTCTCGGTCCTGACCTGCTCGGTCGAGGCGCGGACGGCGGCGACCTGCTCGACCAGCCCGTGGTACGCGCCCTCGCGTTTCGCTTCGAGGTCGCGGACGTGCGTGTCGATCTTCGCCAGCTCGTCGCGGATCGGGCCGACGAGCGCGGCGACGGCCTGCTCGCGTTTGGCGAGGTCGCCGTCGGCCTGGGTCGTCTGCGTCCGCAGCGTCTCCCTGGCGAGGTCGAGGAACTGGCGGGAAGCGGTGTCGTCGCCCCGACGGGCACGGGCGTACGCCACCCCGGCCCCGAATCCGGCGGCCAGCGCAAGGAGGACCACGACGTACGTCATGGGAGCGATGGTGGCAAAGGGGTGTGACAGAACCCGGGAGGCGCGCGCGACGACGCGGCTACTGGTGAGTAGCGGCGCCGCCGTTCACCGGTTCGTGCTCGGGAGTCAGCCGCTACTCACCAGTAGCTTGACGCCGGTCGCGTTGCTCACCGCGGCAACGCCGATGCCGGCGCGGAGCGCCGTGCGGGAGCCCGTCCGTCGCTACACCGCGAAGCGGATGTTCATGACGTCGCCCTCGGTCACGACGTAGTCCTTCCCTTCGACGCGCAGTCGCCCGGCTGCCTTCGCCGCGTCCCACGACCCCGCCGCGACGAGATCGTCGTACCCCACGACCTCGGCCCTGATGAATCCGCGTTGCAGGTCGGAGTGGATCGCGCCGGCCGCCTCGGGCGCCTTGGCGCCCTGACGGACCTCCCACGCGCGCGACTCGTCCTCGCCCGCGGTGAGGAACGTCAGCAACCCGAGCATCCGGTACGCCGACTCCACGACGCGCGGCAGCGCGCCCGCCGTGACACCGAACTCGGCGAGCAGCTCCGCAGCTTCGTCCGGCGCCATGCCGCCGACCTCGGCTTCGAGGCGCGCCGGGACGGCGAGGCCCTCCGCGTCGGGGTGGACCGTCGCGGCGAGCTCGACCGCGAGCGGGCCGGCGGCCGCGGCACCTTCGTCGTCGACGTTGAGGACGACGACCGCTGGCTTCAACGTCAGCGGCGCGAAGTTGCGGAACACCGTGAGCTCGTCCTCGTCCCACTGCGCGGAACGCAGCGTCCTTCCTGCGTCGAGGACTGCCTTGGCGCGTTCCACGAGCGCGACCTCGGCGGCGGCCTGCTTGTCGCCGACGCGGACCTTGCGCGCGGCCTTGTCGGCCGCCGCGGAGATGGAGCCGAGGTCGGCGAGGGTGAGCTCGAGCATGAGGTCGGCCAGCTCCGCCCGCGGGTCGGCGTCGGCGCCGTACGCCCGCACGACGATCGCCAGCGCATCCGCCTCGCGAAGCGATCCGAGCGCCTGCGTCGTCGCACCGCCGATGTCGACGAACTTGAGCTGGGCGTACACCGACTTCTTGCTGTCGTGCAGGCGGGTCAGGACGTCGACGCGCTCGTCGGGAACGGGGACGATGGCGAGGTTCGCCTTGCCGCCACTCGCACCGCCCGCGTGCGTGAGCGCGTTGAAGAACGTCGTCTTGCCGCTGTACGGAGCGCCCGCGATCCCGACCTGCTTCACGGCGGGTCAGCCTAGTAGGGCTTGGCGAAACGCTCGTCGCGGCGTACTTCGCCAGCCCACATCTCGTGATCTTGGCGATGTTCTGCACGCATATGGTGCACAACCTCGCCAAGATCACGAAGTTCTGGGACGGCCGAACCGATCCGGGCCGTTTCGCCAAGCCCTGCTAGAGGGCTCCCGGCCAATCGGCGCGCAGCAATGCCATCCGGACCACGTCGACGTACGCGCCGTCGACCCACGCGTGCTCGCGCAGCCGCCCTTCCTCGGTGTAGCCGACGGCGGCGTAGCAGCGCAGCGCGGCCGCGTTCGTCGCGAGCGTCTCCAGCCAGATACGCCGGAGGTTGCGCTGCGCGAAGCCGAAGCCGGTGAGCAGCCGCAGCGTCTCGCGGCCGTACCCCTTGCCGCGGTGCTCGGGACCGAACGAGACGCCGATCTCGGCGTGCTGCGACAGCGGGTCGAACTGGAACAGCGTGCCCCGCCCGACGAGCGTGCCGCCGACCTCGGCGGCGAACTCGCAGCCGTCGCTGCCCAGTGCGGCCTTCTCCGCGCGCTCGCGGAACAGCGCGAACGACATCGGGTACGGCGCCGACGGCGTCGTCGCGCCCCACGTCGCGAGGTCGAGCCGCCAGGCGTACAGCGTCTCCAGGTCGTCGGGCCGGACCGGCCGCAGGGTGACCCGCTCGCCGGTCAGCACCGGCGGGCCAGCTCGACGTCGGCGGTGGTGACGCCGCCGGTGGTGTGCGTCCAGCAGGCGAGCGTCACGTCCCGATAGCGGATGTCGATGTCGGGGTGGTGGTCGAGGTCCTCGGCGACGGCGGCGACGCGGTCGACGTACGCGATGGCGTCGGCGAACGACGGGTGCGTCACGGTTCGCAGCAGCCGCCCGTCGGCGTACGTCCACCCCGGCAGGGCGGCCAGCGCCGCCGCGATCTCGTCGTCGTTCAGCGGGTCCCGAGTCATGACGCGAGCGTACGTGCGACAGTGCGCGGATGCCGCCCCCTGTCGTGGTCGGCGCGGCGATCCTCGACGGGTCGCCGCCGGACTGCCGCGTGCTCGCCACCGAACGCGCCGAGCCCGCGCATCTGGCCGGGCGCTGGGAGTTCCCCGGCGGCAAGGTCGAGCCCGGCGAGGACGAGGTCGCGGCGCTCGTCCGGGAGTGCCGCGAGGAGCTCGAGGTCGAGATCGCGGTGGGCGACCGGCTCGGTGCCGACGTCGTCCTGGACGGATCGCGTGGCCCCTGGGTGCTCAAGGTCTGGATCGCGCGGATCGTCTCGGGCGAGGTGCGGCTGGTCGAGCACGCGGACAGCCGCTGGCTGTCGGCGTACGAGCTCGACGACGTGCCGTGGATCGAGGCCGACGCGCCGCTCGTCGAGGCGTTACGCGCGCTGCTGGCGTCGCCGGACGAACCAAACCAGCGGGACCAGCCCGAGTCCGGCGAGCGGCCATAGAGCCGGGCCCGCACGATCACGGCGCGGCATCGCTCGGGGCGGCGCGCTCGTGGGTGGCGCCGACGTCGCGACAGGGGTCTTCGACGCGACCGGCGCGGCGGCCGTGATCGCCTTGCGCTTCGTCGGCGACGGCGTGGCCGCGGTCGTCGCCGGGTGCACGACGGGCGCAGGAGGCGAAGGCGGCGCGGAGGTCGGCGCCGACGAGTGCGTCGCCTGCTGCTTCACCTGACCCGAGCTCGCCGAGACCATGAGCGACGACTCGTCGACCGCCTCGAACGCGCTCGCCGGTACGCCCTTCAGCTCGCTGATGAGCCCGTCCGGCCAGGCGTTGCTCGCGCTGCCCTGGAAGAACCAGTCCGAGCCGTTGTCGGCGAGCATCAGACCGTACGTCTTCATCGCCGCGAGGACGACCTTCGTGTCGGCGCGCAGGCCCGCCGTCGCGTACGACGCCTTGAGCCGGAACCGCGCGCCCATCGGCGGCACGTTCTTGTCGTCGACCGACCCGGCCTGGTGACGCGCCGGCCAGATGTGCGACCGGTCGGTGCGTGACACCGTGAACCGGATCGCGTGGTCGACGCGACCTCGTCGGGCCGCAGCAGCCCGGGCAGGATCGGCAGGCCAGCCGCGTCCGCCGAGGTCCAGGTCGCCGGGCGCAGCGCGTTCGACGTGAGGCTCCACTGCGCGCCGGAACCCGCGGTCCAGCCGCTCGGCTCGTGCTGGGTGTACCAGGTCTCGTAGAGGCGGCAGGTGCCGCTGTCGACGACGAGCGCGTGCCTGTCCCCAACGCCGCTCGCCGCGCCGCCCTCGATGGGCGTGTCGTCGCCGAGCGGGTACCCCCCCGGGTCGCTCTGGTCGTCGTACTCGAAGGTCACCGTCACCCTCGGGTGCGACGACGGCACGACCTGGAACGGGATGCCGTACGGCGCGTCCGGATCGCCCGACGATCCGAAGTCCGGGTGCAGCTTCTTCGTCGACGCGCTCGCGGAGGCCAGCCACGCGGCGGACCGGGCGTGTACGGGGAGCTTCGAGACGTCGGCATGCCAGACGTTGTCCGCGGGGAACAGCGGGCAACCCGAGCCCGGGACGTTCCCGGCATACGCGACGCCGGCGCCCGCGACGACCGCGAGCACGGGGAGGACGAGGAGGAGGAACCGGCGCACGGATGAAGTGTCGGCACTCCGGACCCGGGACGTGAAGGACCAGGCCCGGCCGCACGGTTGTAGGGAACCGTGCGGCCGGGCTGTTGGTTCTGCGCCAGCGTCGCTGAGCGAGCCGCCGGTGGCGCCCCGGCGACGACGTGCCCGCAGCCAGAGGGGCCCGGATGCGGTTCGTCATAGGTGTTACGGAGCACGCAGGGTCATCCTTCGTCCCGAGTTCGGAGAATTTCTCGTAGACTCAGCGCCGCCCCCCCACCAATCCTTCCGGAGCACCCGTATGCCCACGCGCGCCGACCTGCGCAACGTCGCGATCGTCGCGCACGTCGACCACGGCAAGACCACCCTCGTCGACGCGATGCTCTGGCAGTCGGGGGCGTTCGGCGACCACGCGAACGTCTCCGAGCGGGTCATGGACTCGATGGACCTCGAACGCGAGAAGGGCATCACGATCCTCGCGAAGAACACCGCGGTCCGGCACGGCGACCTGACGATCAACATCATCGACACCCCCGGCCACGCCGACTTCGGCGGCGAGGTCGAACGCGGGCTGTCGATGGTCGACGGCGTCGTCCTGCTCGTCGACGCGAGCGAGGGCCCGTTGCCGCAGACGCGGTTCGTGCTGCGCAAGGCGCTGGCGTTGCACCTGCCGGTGGTGCTCGTCATCAACAAGGTCGACCGTCCGGACGCGCGGATCGCCGAGGTCGTGGACGAGACGTACCAGTTGTTCCTCGACCTCGACGCGACCGAGGAGCAGATCGACTTCCCGATCGTGTACTGCCAGGCGAAGACCGGGCAGGCGTCGCTCACGAAGCCGCCGGACGGCAGCGCGCCGGACAGCCCTGATCTCGAACCGCTGTTCCAGGTGCTGCGCGACACGATCCCGGCGCCGTCGTACGACGACGCCGCGCCGTTGCAGGCACACGTGACGAACCTGGATGCCTCCCCGTACCTCGGCCGCCTCGCGCTCTGCCGGATCCACAACGGCACGCTGCGCAAGGGGCAGGTCGTCGCGTGGTGCCGTACGGACGGGACGATCGAGCGCGTCAAGGTCTCCGAGCTGCTGATGACCGAGGCACTCGACCGCGTTCCGGCCGAGGAGGCCGGGCCCGGCGACATCGTCGCCATCGCCGGCATCCCGGACATCACCATCGGTGAGACGCTTACCGACCCGGACGACCCCCGCCCGTTGCCGGTCATCACCATCGACGAGCCGAGCCTGTCGATGACCGTCGGCACCAACTCCTCGCCGCTCGCCGGCGAGAGCGGCAAGAAGCTCACCGCGCGACTGGTGAAGAGCCGCCTCGACACCGAGCTCGTCGGCAACGTCTCGATCCGCGTACTCCCGACCGAACGCCCTGACACCTGGGAGGTGCAGGGCCGCGGCGAACTGCAGCTCGCGGTGCTCGTCGAGATCATGCGCCGCGAAGGGTTCGAGCTCACCGTCGGCAAGCCGCAGGTCGTCACCCGCCTCGTCCACGGCAAGGTGCACGAGCCGATGGAACGCCTCACCATCGACGCGCCGAGCGACTACCAGGGCGTGCTCATCCAGCTCCTCGCGTTGCGCAAGGGCCGGCTCGAGCAGATGGTCGACCACGGCAGCGGCTGGATCCGGATGGAGTACCTCGTGCCCGCGCGCGGGCTCATCGGGTTCCGCACCGAGTTCCTCACCGAGACGCGCGGGACCGGCCTGCTGCACCACGTGCACGAGAAGTACGAGCCGTGGCACGGCGAGCTGCGGACCCGGCCGACCGGCTCGCTCGTCGCCGACCGGCGCGGGCCGACGACGGCGTTCGCACTGGCGAACCTCCAGGAGCGCGGCACGATGTTCGTCGGTCCGGGCACCGAGGTCTACGAGGGCATGATCGTCGGCGAGAACGCCCGGTCGGACGACATGGACGTCAACCCGACCAAGGAGAAGAAGCTCACGAACATGCGGTCGTCGACCGGCGACCTGCTGGTGCCGCTGATCCCGCACCGGCAGCTCTCGCTGGAGCAGGCGCTGGAGTTCTGCCGCGAGGACGAGTGCGTCGAGGTGACGCCGGCGACCGTACGCATCCGCAAGGTCGTCCTCGACGCGACCGAGCGCGAACGGATGCGCGGCAAGCGCGCCAAGGCCCGCCTCAGCTCGTAACGGGCACCGCGTTCCGCGCGGCCTGCCCTGGCCGCCGCCGCCGGCCCGACCGTTGCTACTGGTGAGTAGCGGCTTTGGCTGAGCACGAACTGGTGAACGGCGGCGCCGCTACTCACCAGTAGCAACGCGATCGGCGGGCTGGCGAGGCGTGAGGTTCGGCAGGAGTCGGCGTTCCCCAGGGAGAAGTCGGACACAGCCGACCCCTCAGCCGGGAGGACCAGCCCGTGAGCCGCGCCGTCCGTCGCGTCGTTCTCGGTTCGGCGGCGCTCGCGCTCGTCGTCGCGGTCGCGCCCCAGGCAGGCGCCGGCAAGGCAGGCGCGCCGACGTTCCGGACCTATCACGAGCCCGGCGAGAACGAGGGTGACGGCGAGCCGTCGATCGGCGTCAACTGGCGGACCGGCGCGGCGATGTACCAGTCGGGGCTGCGCACCCTCGCGGTCACCTGGGACGCCCACGGCAACGCCGCGTGGCAGCAGCGCACGGCCCTCACCGAGGGCACGTTCACCCTCGACCCGATCCTCTACACCGACGCCCCGGCCGGGCGGACGTTCGTCTCGCAGCTCGCCGCCGACTGCTCGCTGCTGTCGTACAGCGACGACGACGGCCGGACCTGGACGCCGACGACCGGCTGCGGTCCCGGCGCGTACATCGACCACCAGACCGTCGGCGCAGGACCGTACGCCGGGGGCGGCCTCGTCGACAGCATCGTCGAGTACCCGAACGCCGTGTACTACTGCGCCCAGGCGTTCGTGAACGCCTCGTGCGCCCGCAGCGACAACGGCGGCCTGTCGTTCGGCCCGGCCGTTCCGATGTACCCCGCGCAGAGCTGCGTCGGCCTGCACGGCCACGTCCGGATCGCGCCCGACGGCGCGGCCTACGTCCCGCAGATGAACTGCGACGGCCACCAGGGCTTCGCGGTGAGCGAGGACAACGGCGCGACGTGGGCGATCAGGACCGTGCCGTCCAGCTCCGCCAACAACGAGAGCGACCCGTCCGTCGCGGCTGGCTCCGATGACACGGTGTACTTCGGCTACCAGAACGGCGAGGGCAACGCGAACACCCGCGCCACCGTCGCCGTCACCCGCGACCACGGCAGGACGTGGTCGAAGCCGGTCGACGTGAGCAGCCGGATGGGACTGAAGAACGTCCAGTTCCCCGAGATGATCGCGGGCGACGGCGACCGAGCCGCGCTCGCGTTCCTCGGTACTACGACGGCAGGCAACGACCAGGTCGACGCGTTCAAGGGCGCGTGGCGCCTCTACCTGGCGTTCACGTACGACCGCGGCGAGACCTGGAAGACGGTCGACGCGACTCCGAAGGAGTTGGTGCAGAAGGGCTGCATCAAGCTCACCGGCTGCTCGCACCGCAACCTGCTCGACTTCAACGACATCGCCGTCGACAAGCAGGGCCGCGTCTACGTCGCCTGGGCTGATGGTTGCCCGGCGACCTGCGAGCGCGGGGCGAAGTGGGACGGCCGCTGGCACAGCGCGACGATCTCCCGCCAGTCGTCGGGCAAGGGCCTGTTCCGCGCCTGGGACGGTCGGCTCTAGGGCGTGTCTCCCAATCCGTCGATCTGCTGCGCGACACCCATCACGGCACCTCGCGGCGTTGTCGTCGGCGTCGATAGCGCTGCTATCGACACCGCCTCCGCCTTGCGATGCACCGTGCTGGATGCCGCTCGCGACGATCACGGATTGAGAGACACGCCCTAGTCCCACGGTGCCCGGACGCGTGCAGAATGCCCGTGTGGAACGACGCCTGCTCCTCGTGCACGCGCACCCCGACGACGAGTCGATCGCGACGGGCGGCGCGATGGCGCGCT
>CBQZLL010000006.1:0-29352 GCA_967749945.1 uncultured Frankiaceae bacterium | reverse complement strand
TGTCGGCCGGCGAGGTCGGCTACGTCATCCCCGGCGTGAAGAACGTCCGCCAGGCCCGCGTCGGCGACACCATCACCGCCGCGAGCCGGCAGGCGCACGTCCCGCTGCACGGCTACCGCGACCCGAAGCCGATGGTGTTCTCCGGCCTGTATCCGCTCGACGGCTCTGAGTACCCCGCGCTGCGCGAGGCTCTCGACAAGCTGCAGCTCAACGACGCGGCACTCGTCTACGAGCCCGAGACGTCAGCGGCGCTGGGCTTCGGCTTCCGCTGCGGCTTCCTCGGGCTGCTGCACCTCGAGATCGTGCGCGAACGGCTGGAGCGCGAGTTCGACCTCAGCCTCATCTCGACCGCGCCGAACGTCGTCTACCGGGTCGTCATGGAGAACGCCGACGAGCTCGTCGTGACCAACCCGAGCGAGATGCCGAACGGCAAGGTCGCCGAGATCTACGAGCCCGTCGTCCGCGCGATGGTGCTGGCGCCCAGTGAGTTCGTCGGCACGATCATGGAGCTCTGCCAGGCGCGCCGCGGCACGTTGCTCGGCATGGAGTACCTGTCCGAGAGCCGGGTCGAGCTCCGCTACACGCTCCCGCTCGCGGAGATCATCTTCGACTTCTTCGACGCGCTGAAGAGCCGCACCCGCGGCTACGCCAGCCTCGACTACGAGCCCGCCGGCGAGCAGGTGTCCGACCTCGTCAAGGTCGACATCCTCCTGCAGGGCGAGCCGGTCGACGCGTTCAGCGCGATCGTGCACAAGGACAAGGCCTACACCTACGGCAACATGATGGCGCCGAAGCTGCGCGAGCTCATCCCGCGGCAGCAGTTCGAGGTGCCCATCCAGGCCGCGATCGGTGCGAAGGTCATCGCCCGCGAGAACATCCGCGCCATCCGCAAGGACGTCCTCGCCAAGTGCTACGGCGGCGACATCACCCGTAAGCGGAAGCTGCTGGAGAAGCAGAAGGAAGGCAAGAAGCGGATGAAGACGATCGGTCGGGTGGAGGTTCCGCAGGAGGCGTTCATCGCCGCCCTGTCCACCAGCCAGTCCTAGTTGCATTCGTCGAGGACCGTCATGTACCAGCCGGGCTTGGCGGCGGGCGCGACCGTAAACGTCGCGTGGCCACGGCCGGTCCGGTGCGCGGACGCCGGGAAGCCGTGCGAGAACGTGCAGTAGTAGTCGCCCCGCTCCTCTCGGAACGTGCAGGACCGCAGCCGCAGGTCGTTCGCCGTCGCGCGCATCTCCTCGAGCGCCTCGCGTGCCGAGGGCGTCGTCACGTGCTTGAGGGCGACCAGGTCATGGTGGTTGTACGCGGTGACGAGGTAGCGCATCGCGTCCCGCGGCGTCGCGAACATGCCATGCGACGGCGCGGGCTCCGCGACGACCGCCCGCGTACGTGGCGCGTGCTCGGTCGCCGGCACGGGCTCGGCGGCTACCCCGGTAACCGACGCGGCGCGGACGACGGGAGTGTTCGCCGGAAGAGCCACCGCCGCCCCGGCGAGCGTGGCGGCGACGAGTGCAGTACGGATCGCGGTCATGCCACACAGACGCCCGACCAGCCCCCGCGGTTGCACCTCGCGACGGAGAGATAGCCTCGACGGTGTGCTGCTCCATCCGCGGGACGCCCCGCTCGACGATGTCGAGTGGCGGGAGTGGCTGGGGCGCAACGATTTCGGCCAACTCGTCGCATCCGGTCGCCGCCGCGACGTACCCGTCGTCGTGCCAACTCATGTCGGCTACGACGGCGCCACGACCGTCGAGCTCCACCTCGCCCGGCCCGACCCGGTCTGGCCGGCCATCGAGCGGAACCCGACCGTCCTCCGCACCGTCAGCGGCGACGACGTCTACGTCACGTCGACCTGGGGTGCCGCACCGGAGACGCCACCCGAACTCGGCATCGCGACGTCGTACTACGCGAGCGTCCAGCTCACCTGCCTGGCGACTGTCGTCGACGACGACGAGGAGAAGGCCGCGCTGCTGCGCCGCCGGCTCGGTCATTGCCAGCCCGAGGATGGCTTCGCCGACGTCGCGCCCGGCCTCGCCTGCTGCGCGACGGCTCGCGACGGCTCGGACACGAGAGACCCGCTCTAGTGCCCTCCGTCCCGCCCCCTGGCGATCCCGCGCCGCCGGACGGTGCGCTACCCGAGAGTGCACTGGAGACGTTGGGGCGCAACGGGTTCGGGGTATACGTGCATGTCCCTTACTGCGCACACCGGTGCGGCTACTGCGACTTCAACACCTACGTCGACGACACCGGAGCGGCCGCCGTGTACGCCGACGCCGCGATCGCCGAGATCCGCCTTGCCACCCGCGTCCTGAGCGATCCAAGACCTGCGGACACCGTGTTCTTCGGCGGCGGGACGCCGACGTTGTTGCCGCCCGCCGACCTCGCGCGCATCCTCGCCGCGATCCGCGACGAGTTCGGCCTCGCCCCCGGTGCCGAGGTCACCACCGAGGCGAACCCCGAGACGCTCGACCCGAAGGTGCTGGGCGCGCTGCGCGAGAGCGGGTTCACCCGGATCAGCCTCGGCATGCAGAGCGCGGTGCCGCACGTACTGACCGTCCTCGAACGCCTGCACACGCCCGGCCGCGCCGTCGACGCCGTCGCGTGGGCCAAGGACGCGGGCTTCGAGCGGATCAGCCTCGACCTCATCTACGGCACGCCGGGGGAGTCCGACGACGACTGGCGCGCGTCGCTCGCTGCCGTGCTCGCCGCGGACACCGGGCACGTCAGCGCGTACGCGCTCACGGTCGAGCCCGGGACGCGCCTCGCGGCCCAGGTCGCCCGCGGCGAGGTCGGTCCCGTCGACGACGACGTCCTCGCCGAGCGGTACGAGATCGCCGACGACCTGCTCGCCGGTCACGGCTACGGCTGGTACGAGATCAGCAACTGGGCTCGCACCGACGCGGACCGCTGCCGTCACAACGAGCTCTACTGGCGAGACGGCGACTGGTGGGGCGTCGGGCCCGGCGCGCACAGCCACGTCGGCGGGGTGCGCTGGTGGGACGTCCGCCTCCCCCGCGACCACGCCGCCGCGCTCGCCGGAGGACGCTCGCCGGCCCAGGCGCGCGAGACCCTCGACGCCGAGACGCGACGGGTCGAACGGGTCCTCCTCGGCATCCGGCTCGCCGAAGGCCATCCGGTGGCGGACCTCGACGCTGACGGCACCGCGCGCGCCGGTGCACTGGCGGCCGACGGGTTGCTCGACCTCCCCGCGCTGCACGACGGACGCCTGGTCCTGACCCGCCGCGGCCGGCTCCTCGCCGACCGCGTCGTCACGAGCCTGCTGGAGTGATCGGGCGCGCGAGTAGACCATCGTGCGGTCGAGCGGGCTGGTGCAGTCGACGGCGGTGTCGAGGTACGCCGCCGCCGTGCGTACACCCCAGGCATCGGTCGAAAGGTGCATGCCGATGCCGCGTAGCACCCGGTCGTCCCGGCTGCCGCTCAGTGCGCCGACGACGCGTTCCGCGAAGGAGAACAGCGGCGCGTCGTCGAGGTCGACCTGACGGCTGACCGGGTCGAGGCACGACGGCGTGTCGACGACATGGCCGACGGTGGCGGCGGAGTCGTCCGAGAGCCCGTGCGACTCCCGCGACCGCGCCGAGGGCGGCCTCGGGCCGTACACTTGGCACTCGGGAACGTGGAGTGCCAGGGAGGTGGACCGCCGTGCTCGACGACCGCAAGCTCGAGGTGCTGCGGGCCATCGTCGACGACTTCGTCCGGACGAACGAACCCGTCGGCAGTCGGCACATCGTCGAACGTCACCACCTCGGCGTGTCGCCCGCGACCGTCCGCAACGACATGGCGACCCTCGAGGACGAGGGATACATCGCCCAGCCGCACACGAGCGCGGGCCGGATCCCGACGGACAAGGGCTACCGGCTGTTCGTCGACCGGCTGTCCCAGGTCAAGCCGCTCTCCGGAGCCGAACGCCGCGCCATCGAGTCGTTCCTCGCGGGCGCGGTCGACCTCGAGGACGTCGTCACGCGCAGCGTCAAGCTGCTCGCGACGCTGACCCGCCAGGTCGCTGTCGTGCAGTACCCGTCGCTGTCGCGGTCGACCGTCCGGCACGTCGAGCTCGTCGAGCTGACGAACACCCGGCTCCTCGTCGTCCTCATCACCGACACCGGCCGGGTCGAGCAGCGGCTCGTCGAGATCCCGGTGCCGCTCGTCACCGGCCAGATCGAGGAGCTGCGCAACGAGCTCAACGCGCGGCTCGCCGACCGTCACCTCGACGACGCGGCCCGCGCGCTCACCGACCTGCCCAAGGGCACCAGACCGGAGCTGCGGCCGGTCATGACGTCATTGATGACGGTCGTCCTCGAAACCCTGGTCGAGCGCGCCGAGGAGCGCGTCGCCCTCGCCGGGACCGCCAACCTCACCGCGCACGCCCTCGACTTCCAGCTCGTCCGTCCGGTCCTCGAAGCACTCGAGGAGCAGGTCGTCCTGCTCAAGCTGCTCGGCGAGGCGAACGACCCGACCACCGTCCGCGTCCGCATCGGCGAGGAGAACGCCGTCGAGGGCCTGCGGTCGACGTCCGTCGTCTCCATCGGCTACGGCCCTGGCGGCCGCGACTCGCTCGCGTCGCTCGGCGTCCTCGGGCCGACCCGGATGGACTACTCAGGAACGATGTCCGCCGTCCGCGCGGTCGCCCGGTACGTCGGCGACCTGCTGGGCTCGTAGGCATGGCCGACCCTGACCTCTACGCCGTTCTCGGCGTGGCCCGTGACGCGAACGCGGACGAGATCAAGAAGGCGTACCGCAAGCTCGCGCGGGAGCTGCACCCCGACGTCAACCGAGACCCGGAGACGCAGGAGCACTTCAAGGAGATCACCGCTGCGTACGAGATCCTGTCCGACCCGGAGAAGCGGCAGCGCTACGACGCGGGGCCCGATGCGTTCGGTGGCTTCGGGTCGTTCGGCGACATCTTCGAGGCGTTCTTCGGCGCGGGCATGGGTGGCGCCCGCGGCCCGCGGACGCGCGCGCGCCGGGGTGCCGACACCCTCGTGCGGATGACGCTCGACCTCGCGGAGACGGCGTTCGGCGCGACGAAGGACGTGACGTTCGACTCGGCAGTCGTCTGCGCGGAGTGCGCGGGCGCGGGGACGGCCCGCGGGACGTTCCCCGAGACCTGCGCGACCTGCTCGGGGCGCGGCGAGATCAGCCAGGTCACCCGGTCGTTCCTCGGGCAGATGATGACGACGCGGCCATGCCCGCGGTGCGGTGGCGTCGGCACGCTCATCGCGCATCCGTGCGCGCAGTGCCGCGGTGACGGGCGGGTCGCACAGCGCCGGACGCTCGCCGTGAAGATCCCGGCGGGCGTCGAGGCCGGCATGCGCATCCGGCTCTCCGGCGACGGCGAGGCGGGCCCGGGCGGTGGTCCCGCCGGCGACCTCTACGTGCAGATCGCCGAACGCGAGCACGACGTGTTCGAACGCGACGGCGACGATCTTCATTGCAAGGTCTCGCTGCCGATGACGGCCGCCGCGCTCGGGACGTCGTTGACGCTGGCGACGCTCGACGGCGACGAGACGATCGAGATCCGCCCGGGTACGCAGTCCGGCGCGGTCACGACGCTGCGCGCGCGCGGCGTGCCGCACCTGCGTGGCGTCGGGCGCGGCGACCTGCACGTGCACGTCGAGGTCACGACGCCGACGCATCTCGACGCCGAGCAGGAACGCCTGCTCCGCGACCTCGCCCGGATCCGCGACGAGGAGCACCCGGACGGCACGCCGGGTGGCGGCGGGCTGTTCGGCCGCCTCCGCGACGTCCTCGGCGGGCGATAACTGCTCTGATATCGTCGTGGGGTGACCGAAGCCGCCCGTCTGCTCCGCCACGCCCGCAAGCGTGCCGGGCTTTCCCAGCGCGCGCTCGCCGCGAGGGCGGGGGTGCTCCAGCCGTACGTCGCCCGCGTCGAGTCGAGCCGGGTCGACCCCACGGTGTCGTCGCTCTCGCGTCTGCTCCGCGCGTGCGAGACGACGCTGGAAGCGCTGCCGGGCAGCGGCGAGGGCATCGACCGGACGCTCTTCACCGTCCACCTGACCCCCGCCGAGCGGTTGCGCGACGCCGACTCCGCGGCCGCCGGACTCGCCGCGTTCGAGGCGGCAGTGCGCCGATGAGCTTTCAGCCGCTCCCCGCCCTCCGCGCGCTGCACGCCGCTGGGGTGCGCTTCGTCCTCATCGGTGGCCTCGCGGGGAACGAGCGCGGGTCGGCGACGGTCACCAAGGACACCGAGATCTGCTACGACCGCTCGCCGGACAACCTCGAATGCTTGGCCGCCGCCCTCAACGGGATGCACGCCCGGTTGCGCGGCGTCGACGAGGACGTGCCGTTCGTCCTCGACGCGCGGACGCTGCGCAAGGGCGACTCGTTCATCTTCGAGACCGACTTCGGCGCGCTCGACGTCCTCGCGACGCCGAGCGGAACGAGCGGTTACGACGACCTCGTCGCCGGTGCCGACGCGATGGACCTCGGCGGGTTCACCGTCGACATCGTCGCGCTCGACGACCTCATCAGGATGAAGCGCGCGGCGGGACGGCCGAAGGACCGGATCGAGGTCGAGATCCTCATCGCGCTGCGCGACACGATCGCCGAACAGTGACCGCGCCGCTGTTCCTCGCGCCGGATCTCGCCGGCGACGTCCTCGTCCTCGGGGGGGAGGAGGGTCGGCACGCCGCGACCGTACGGCGCATCCGTCCCGGCGAGCGTCTCGACCTCGGCGACGGCGCCGGCCACGTCGCCGAGTGCGTCGTCGCATCGGTCGACGGCACGACGCTGACGCTGACCGTCACCGCCCGCCGCGCCGAGCCGTCCCCGCGCCCGCGGATCGTCGTCGTCCAGGCACTCGCCAAGGGCGATCGCGGCGAGGACGCGGTCGAGGCGATGACCGAGGTCGGCGTCGACGCGTTCGTGCCATGGGCGGCAGCCCGGTCCGTCGTCCGCTGGGATGGCGCGCGCGGCGAGAAGGCGCTGGCCCGCTGGCGCGCCACCGCGCGCGAGGCCGCGAAGCAGTCGCGCCGCGCGTGGGTGCCCGAGGTGATGCCGCTCGCGAGGACGCGCGACGTCGCCGCGCGGCTCGCGGGCGCGGCGTTGCCCGTCGTCCTGCACGAGTCCGCCGAGCCGCCGCTCGCGGCCGCGGAGGTCCCGCCCGACGGCGACGTCGTTCTCGTCGTCGGCCCGGAGGGCGGCATCACCGAGGACGAGCTGGCCGCGTTCGGTGTCGAGCCGTACCGCCTGGGGCGCACCGTGTTGCGCACCTCGACGGCCGGTGTCGCCGGAGCCGCCATCCTGCTGGCCCGAACCGACCGCTTTCGCGGGTAGCTGCTACGGCAGCCGCGTCGGGTCGGCGGTGACCCGCTCGGCGATGTGCTCGAGCGCGACCGCGATGCGCTCGAACACCTCGTAGTACGGCGGCGTCTGCTGGTCCCCCTCGGCCTGCCGCCGGTTGTAGCGCCGGCGATCGCCGACCCGCCGGTCGGGCGCGACGCGGCGTTCGGGCGTTTGGGGCGTTTCGACGGTAAGCATCACCCTCGACGGTACGGACCGTTCGGGTGGTGCGCATCCGTCGTTCGCAGGAGGCGCATACCGCGATTGGCATAGCTCCATGCGGTGGGGCGTCCGCTTCAGGCGAGACCGTGGGCGACCGCGTACGCGGCCGCTTCGAGCCGTGAATGGACGTTGAGCTTGGTCAAAACGCTCTGCACGTGCGTCCGCGCGGTGTGCACGCTGATGCCGAGCTCCGCGGCGAGCTGGGCGGTCGTGAGCCCGGCGGCGAGGAGACGCAGGATGTCGCGCTCGCGCGCCGTCAGGAACTCCGACCGCGGGTCACGCGCCTCGGGTATGGCGACGAGCGACCGCACCAGCCGGGTCAGCGGTGGGCCCGACACGGCGACCTCACCTTGGAAGACAGCGACGATCGCGGGTACGAGCTCGTCGAGCGGCTCGCCGATCGCGATGCTGCCGTGCGCGCCGGCCTCGAGCGCCATGGCGACCGCCCCCGGCTCGTCCCCGACGAGCGCGACGAACCGCTGCTCCGGCAACGCGGCCGTGAGCGCTCCGAGCAGGGCCAGGTCGGAGGGACCGGTCGTGACGTCGATGACGACGACGACCCCGGGGTGGCGCCGGACCACGTCCGGGATCGCGTCGATGTCGGCGACCACGGCGACGACGTCGAGCCGGGCGTCCCGCTCACACGCGACGCGGAGCACCTCGCGGAAGAGCCGGCGCGACACGACAAGCGCGACGCGAACTGGCTCAACCTGGGTCAGATCGATGATCACAGCACACGCAGGTTACCGGGAGTGGCAGCCGCCCGAAGGTAATCCCGAAACTTGCCGCGGTCAAAGGCACTGACGCCTACCATTCCCCGGGAGAAGGGCGGCCTGTGACTGACGGTTTGAGTGTGGTGGTCTGCGACGATCGCAGGCTGCTCGCCGACGCCTTGACGACCTATATCGCCATGAATCCCGAGATTGCGCGGGCGGTCGCGACGTACGACGCCGGCACCGCGGTCAGTCGCACACGACACGACGCGGACGTCCTCGTCCTCCGCCTCGCGCTCGACGCGGGCGGCACCGCGCCCGACGTGATCCAGCAGATCCGCGGCACCCGGTCCCCCGTCCCGATCCTCACGGTCGGTGCGACGGAAGACCTTGCGGCGGTCGCGGAGGCGCTCAGCCTCGGCGCCGACGGCTTCGTCGACGACGACTGCCGCCCCGAAGAGCTCATGGCCTCGCTGCTGCGGGTCGTTCACCACGAGGTCGCGCTGCCCCGCGCGATGGTCGGTCCGGTCCTCGCGGACCTGCGCGCCCGGGTCGAGGACACCCGCACAGCGCGTGCGGTTCTCGACCACCTCACCGAACGCGAACGCGAGGTGCTCGGCCTGCTCGTCGACGGTCTCGTCGTGTCGCAGATCGCGAAGGAGATGGGGGTGTCGGACGGTACGATCCGTACCCATATCCAGCACCTCTTCCAGAAGCTCGGGGTGCACTCGCAGCTCGCGGCTGCGGCGTACGGTCGACTGCTCGACGACCGCAGCCTCAGCTGATTCGCGTCGCTAGACGCGCACCCACGCGGTTTGCACCGGCAGCTCCCCGTCGGCGCGCACGACGAAGCAGAGCACGCCGGACGGGCTCGGCTCGATGTCGAGAATGCCTTCGCGATCGGTCACGAACGATACCGATGCCTCCTGGTGCCGGACCTCGACGGGCAGGGCCGCCGCCGGCGTGGTCCGGAGTCGCAGTGTCTGTCCCGCCGGCCCCGGGAACACGCCGATCTCGATCACCCGGCCCGGGCAGGAGAAGCGCAAGAGCCGCGGTCCCGGCCGAACGACACCATGCGTGTCGACCGCCCACGAGTCGTACATCGCGTCCGCGATCCGGGCGCCGGGAATGCGGAGGTCGAACGCCCGGAGCGCCGCGTCGCGCACCGCGGCGGGAGGAACGTCGTCCTCGGTGCCGTGGCTGATGCTGCTCGCGGTCGATGCACCGTTGAGCGACGACCGCTCGACGGGGAACTGTCCGGGGCCCGCCGGCGCCTCCGCCATGGCTACCCTCCCGCAGTGGATCGGCTGGGCTCGTTCTCCAGCTCCTCCATAATGGCCCGCAACTTGCGCAAACAGCGAGCCCGAGTTGGGCCGATACTGCCGATCGGCATGCCGAGGAGGTCCGAAAGGTCCTGGTAGTGCAGGCCGTTGTCGGACATGAGCATGCGCATCAGTTCCGCGCAGCGGGCCGGCAGGCGCGACAGGGCCTCGTCGACCATGGCGCGCTGTTCCTCGGCAAGCAACGCCGCGTCCACCTGGACGGTCTGGTCGGGAATCGAGTCGAGGTAGCCGCCGTCCGGGAGCAACGTCTGGCGCGCGGCGAGGCCGATCACGCGGAGCGACTCCCGCCGAGCCGTCGTCGCGAGCCAGGCCCCGACCCGGCTCGGGTCGTCCAGGCGGTCGATGTGCTCCAGCAACCGCAGCCACGTCGTCTGGCAGACGTCCCCCGCGTCGCCCTCGGACAGGCGGTGGCTGCGGGCGACGCGCCAGATCAGCCCGCCGAACTGGTCGACGAGTGCTGACCACGCTGCCCGGTCCCCGGCCGCCGCGGCGCGCACGAGAATGGTCGGGTCCGCGACCAGGAGATCCATCAGGTCCCCTTCCCCGGGGCAGGGCCTGCGCCGAGCGCCGATCTCGCGTGTACGACTCGGGCTTCGCGGGCGACCGCGTCGAGCAGCCAGGTCCGTACGTCCATGCCATTCGCGACGATGCGGTCGAGGTCGGCGGCGAGCCCGAGCCAGGTCAGCTGTGAGACTTCGGCGGCGTCCTCGGCCGACAGTCCCGCTGCCCGCGCCGCGGACCACACTTCGCCGACGTTCCCGGCGACGAGATCGTGCCAGGCCGCGGGGTGGTCCGGTAACGCGGCGTCGACCGTTCCCAGGCGGCCCGGTCCCGCTCGTTGGTCAGGGATCGAGTCGTCCATCGGGCCTGACCGGCGTCGCAGCATGCGTAGGAACGTATGGGCCGGGGACCTCCACCGGATCGCCCTGATGACGTAGGCAGTCACGCATTTCGAATAGTCCCGTCTCATCTACGGGTATTGCGACCTGTCCGAATGGCAGGGAGGACATTGCCGCGGATTGACCCGGTTCGTCCCCGTTGGGGACGCGAGTTTCGTCGAATCGTCTGCAACACGCTTCAGCAATGTGTCGAGCGTGCCGTCCCTGTCTCCGGAAGCACTCCAGCCTTCGGAAAGGGACTCCCCCCAAATGCGCAGCAGCGTCCGCCTCACTCTCGCGGCAGCCCTGGTCTCGGCGGCACTCGCCGCCCCGGCGAGCGCGACGACGACGACCACCACCGCGCCCGCTGGCTGCCCGACGACCGTCAGCACGATGTCCGGCACCAAGTGGACGGGCACCGGCTCGAACATGACCTACGACGGGACCGGCACGACGTTCACGCAGACGTCGAGCAACCTCACGCCCGTCATACTCAACGGCTCGAACGACTGCCTCGTCCGGCCGACCGTCATGGGCAACTACAACCGCAGTGAGAAGTGGTGGCAGCTCAAGCAGTGCTGCAACGGCGCCGGGATCACGATCAACGCGCCCGCGACGGTCGTCGGGGCCCGGATGGACAACATCACCGTCGACGGCTTCCGGATCTGGAAGCAGGCGGCCGTCACCCTGCGCGGTGCCTACTCGTCCTACATCCGCGACGACTGCATCTCCGACATCACGCACGGCAACCTGACGATCAACGACAGCCTGTTCGACGGCTGCCACACCGGCATCTCCTGGCGGTCCGCGAACTCGACCACCGCGAAGACGGCGTTCAAGGTGAACATCACCAACAGCCTGTTCTGGGTCCAGGGTCAGCCGGGATCGACGTCGGGCGGCTCCTGCACCCAGTGGGTTGTCAACGGCAAGGCGAACGGCCCGATGTGGAAGATGGACGCCTTCAAGGGCCCGGTGTACCTGGAGAACGTCGTCATCCGCCAGGACCTCGGCAACCACGAGTGCGTGGACCTCTGGCCGACCGGCACGTACAAGAACGTGACGTTCGTCTGGACCAACTCCAAGGCCTACCCCGGCAAGCTTCCTGCCGGCGTCACCATGACCCGTGACGTGCGGGTGTGGGACGCGGCGAAGACCGACTGGCTGAGCCGCCACTAGAGCCCGTCGGCCGCGATCCGCGCCAGCCCCGCCGGACGACGTACCACGTCGTCGCCCGGCGGGGCTTCGCGCTGTCCCGGGAGCTCACGCCACGACGCGGCCCAGTCGCGGCCGGTGAGCCGGTGCAGCAGGTCGAGGTCGGCGGCGTAGTAGTCGCGCAACGCGCGGCGCGTATCGGGTCGCATCGCGGGACGGTCGTCGCCGAGTGGCTTGTAGACGAGCCGTGGCAATGCTCCCTGCTTGGCCCGGGTGACGAGCTGCGGCGCGCCCGCCCGGCGCACGAGAACCGCGCCCGCCTTGACGATCCGAGCGGCCGGGCGGTTGCGTGCGGCGCTCGCCACGAGCCGCGGCGCGCCGGCCGCCGCGGGCAGCAGTCCGGGGTCGGCGCCGACGAAGTCGACGACCGTCGCGACGTACCCGACCGGGTCGGCACGCAGGTCGTCGAAGCCTTGCACGAGCACCTGTTCGCCCGGGAACGCGTCGAGGTAGCGGGCCAGGTGGGAGCCGTATCGGCCGTGCTCGAGGAGGTCGGGGCGCACTTCGAGAGCGGCCTCGAACGATCCGCGCACCTGGCCGTTGCGGACGAGGAACAGGTAGTTGGAGAACGCCCGCTCCACCGGGTCGCGGACGCAGACGACGACGCGCATCGCGGGGTTGTACGCCGCCATCCGCGACGGCGCGAGCGGCGAGGCCAGGTAGCTGTTGGACATCTCGCCCGCCGGTTGGCTCCCGTCCGGGAACAACGCGTGATACCACGCGACGCCGCGGTCGTACGCGCGGTCGAAGAACATCGGCTCCTTGGCCCGGCACACCCGCAGGCCGGGATGGCCGGCGAGTACGTCGTACAGCCACGTCGTCGCGCACTTCCCCGGCCCGACCCCCACGAACGACACGAGCTCAGCCAACGCGCACCTCCTCCGCCGGAACGTCCTCGCCGAGCACGCCGCGGAGGCGGCGCACCCAGAGTGCGCGGTCGTATGTCTCCGCCACGGCCCGCGCCTCGCCCGCGAGGGCCTGGCGCAACGCGCGGTCGCGGAGCAGCCGAGCGATCGCCTCCGCGAGCGCCACCGGGTCGTCGGGCGGGACGAGCAACCCGCTCACGCCGCTCTCGACGAGCTCGGGGATGCCCGCCGTCGGCGTCGTGACGACGGGAACTCCGGACGCCATCGCCTCGACCAGGCTCACCGGGAGGCCGTCCTGGTCGCCGCGGTCGTCGCGCCGGCAGGGGAGAGCTACGACGTGCGCGGCGCGGTAGGTACCAGCGACCGCGGCCGCGTCGAGACTGCCCAGCAGGTCGAGGTCGACGCCCCGGCACAGCGCTTGCGTCGTCAGCTCTCCGCGCAGCGGGCCGTCGCCGACGACCCGGCACCGTACGCGTAGCCCCTCGTCGCGCAGCAGCGCGCACGCCTCGATCAGCGTGTCGAGCCCCTTCTTCGGCACCATCCGCGACACCGCGAGGACGACGGGCGGGTACGGTGGCTCGGCGTCGCGGTACGGGAAGCCGTCGAGGTCTATGCCGTTGCGCACCACGGAGATCCGGCGGGCGAGCTCGGGTCCCACGACGCCGGCGAGGTACGCCCGCCCGTGCTCGCTCACCGCGACGACCGCCGCGGCGGCGCGGACGTTGCGGCGCAGCAACCGCGGTCCCGCGAGCTCGAAGATGTCGCGGGCATGCCCGGTGAACGAGTACGGCACCCCGGTGAGCATCGACAGGAGCCGCGCGGCGGTCGCCGGGCCGTGCGCGTAGTGGGCGTGCAGCCGGAGACAGCCGCGCGGCAGCAACGGGCGGACGTAGCAGGCCTGAGCGAAGCGAACGAGACCGCCCCGAGTCGTGACCGCCGACCCGAGGGCGCGGACGCCGCGGACCGGGCGCCGCGCGAGCGTGACGACCATGGCCATGGCGAGCCGCGCCGCACCGCCCGGTCCGTCCGGTAGCTGGACGGTGTGCCGCAGTACCTCGTCGGTGCCGGCATGTCGCGGACCGCCGCCGCGCGGCGGCCGGAGCGAGAAGACCGTCACATCGACGCCCTGCCGCCGGAGCTCACGGATCTCGCCGAGGATGAACGTCTCCGAGACCTTGGGGAACGCCGCGACGACGTACGCGACGCTCATCGCGCGCCCGCCACCGCGGTCCAGGCCGCGCGCTGGGCGCCGAACGCCGGGTTCGCGAGGTCGTAGGTGAACCGGCCGTAGCTACGCAGCAGCACGCCGCTGACGCCGGCCACCGATGTCGCGGCGGTCCACCACTGCGCGATCTGGTCCGGTGTCCACATCGCCGCCGGGGTGCGCCGCAGCTGGTCGTCGCCCGCGATGTTCGTCGAGACGTAGACCGGCGTGCCGGGCGTGACCTGCCGCACGATCGCCACCTCGCGGGCGACCTCGTCGCGGAACGCGGCCGCGTCCCACCCGTCGCTGCTCGCGTTGCGGCGGATGCCGAGGTGCACGATGTCGGCCTCTCCGGGACCGTACGCGTACCGCGGGTCGAGCGGTCGCCCGAAGCCCGCGTAGTACACCGAGACCGGCGTGTGCGGGAACCACTTCTTCGCGACCTGGTAGATCGCGACGCGCTGCGCGTGCGTCGTCCACTCGAGCACCTCGTGGCCCTGGTACAGGACGTCGAGGCGACCGTCGAGGTCAGAGACCCCGTCGCGATCGAGGTCGGTGCGCGCGAACAATGCGTTCGCCCTCGTGGTCCCGAACCGGCCCTTCGCGAACCACGCGTTCCGGCCCGACGCGACGCTGTACGACACGCGGAGGCCATGCGCGTGGATGTCGTCGAGGTACGCCAGGAACGCTGCCGGCGCCGCGCGGTACCACGACACGACGGTCTCGTTGTTGACGACGTACCCGACGTGCAACGCCTGCAGCTCGGTCATCCGCGCGCGGTCGAATGCCTCGGCGGCCGCGCCGTCGCTGTCGGGCGTGCACGAGCCGTAGCACCGGCTCTCCCGCAGTCCGGCCGAGTAGAACCCTGCGACGGGCCCCGAGGGCCGCGCGCCCGGCGCGGGCGCGCCGCTGCTCAGGCCGGCCGCGACGACAGTGGTGGCGGCGAGCAGCACAGCGGCGCTGGTGACAAACGAGACCATCACCGCTTCAGAGCCGGGGCCGGCTCGACCTGATACGGGACAGGGACGAGGGCCGCGACGATGCGCGCGGCGACGTCGGTCCAGGTTCGTGCGATCGCGTACTCCCGACCGCGTGCGGCGAGCCCGGCCCGGCGCTCGGGGTCGGCGGCCAGCGACTCCAGCACCCGCGCGAGATCGGCGGCGTGACCGGGCTGGTATGCGACCGCCGCGTCCGCGGCGGCGAGCGGCGACAGGCCGAAGGCGTCCGCGACGACGGTGGCCCGGGCGCAGGCGAGGTACTCCATCGCCTTGAGCGGCGAGAAGTACGTCAGGCCCGGGTCGTCCGACAGCGGCGCGACGCAGACGTCCGCGGCGGCGAGCAGGGCGGGCACGTCGTCGTGCGCGACCGGACCGGCCCGGACGACCTCCACGTCACCGGAGCGAGGCAGCCGCGACGCGTCGCCCACGACCAGCAGTACCGGACGCAGGGCGCGCGGCAGCAGCGCCAGCGCGGCGAGCACGACGCGCATGTCGTGCCACGGCCGGACGGTACCCGCGAACGCCACGACGAAGCGCCCGTCGAACCCCATCGTCGTCCGCAGCGCGCTGCCGTCGAGCGGCCGGAAGAGCGTGGCGTCGACGGCGTTCGGCGCGACGAGGACGCGCCGCTGGCCCGCGTCCCGGACCATCTCGGCGAGGTGTTCCGACGCGACGACGACGAGGTCGGCCGCGCGCCACTGGTCGCGCTGCGCGACCAGCGCCTTGGCGGTCGCCGGCACGCCACGGAACCGCGCGGCCTCCTCGACGAGTGGCGCGTTGACCTCGAGGACGACCGGCACGCCCGCGGCGCGTGCGGCCTCGCCCGCCTCCGGCGCGCCGAGCGCGTAACGCTCGTACAGAAAGTCGGGACGGTGCCGCGCGATCGCCGCCGCGCAGGTGCGCGTGAGCATCGCGCCGTCCAGCCACGGCGCGACCCTGCGCAGCCGCGGGCTCAACGCCGGGCACCGGACGACGACGGCCCGCGGCGGTCGGCGCGCGACCTTGCGGGCGAGCAGCACGACGTCGTGGCCGCCCTGCACGAGCGCCCGGCGCATCTCCTCGACGTGGATCGCCGCGCCCTTGGTTCCGCCGAGCGGCACGCCCGGGTCGGCGCACACGTAGAGCACTTTCATGCGATCACCTGTCCGCGGTCGATCCGGCCGTTGCGCCCGAGGGCGCCGATGACGACGTACGAGCGGACCACCGCCGCGCACGCGACGACAGAGGCCACCGGGCGCCAGGCGCCGAAGTGCAGCTCGCGCGCGGCGCGGAGCCGGAGCCGGGCGTGTGCCCGCGCCCGCGCGCGCCGGCCGAGCGTCGCGAAATGCTGGCCGGGATGCAGCCGGCGCTCGGCGAGCGGGACGGGGATGTTCGCGAGCTGGGACGTCCGCGCGAGTCGCAGGAACACGTCGGCGTCGTTGAGCCGCGTCGTGTACGCGGGGTCGAAGCCGCCGGCGGCGCGGAGCGCGGACGCGCGGTACGTCACCGAGCTGTGGAACATCGGCGTCCGGAGCAGGAAGGCCCACCGGATCGCGCGGTCCGTGGTCGGCAGCAGGCGTGGTGCGCGGCCCTCCGGTGCGACGTACGGCTCGACCGCCGAGCCGACCGCGGCGACGTCCGGGTGCTCGTCGAGATACTGCGCCGTCGTGTGCAGGCGTCCGCGCAACGACACGTCGTCGGCGTCGAGGTTGGCGACGTACGGCGCGCGGCAGAGCGCCAGTCCCGCATTGAGCGCGGCGACCCGCCCCTCGGGTCCGCGGGCGAGGACGCGCAGCCGCGGGTCGTCGACCGAATGCAACAGCGCGAGCGTCGCGTCGGTCGACCCGTCGTCGACCACCACCACTTCGAGCGGGTCGTCGGCGAGGACGCTGCGTACCGCGTCGAGCACGTGGTCCGCGCCGTCCCGCACGGTCATGAGGACCGAGACGCGGGTCATTGCCCGCGCCGCAGCAGCATGACGGCGATCGTGCGCGCGAGGATCTCCACGTCGATCAGCGGCGACCGGTGCTTGAGGTAGTAGAGGTCGTACTCGTGCGAGCGCCACTTGTCGGTCACGCTGTCGCCGTACCCGAAGCGCACCGTGGCCCAGCCGGTGATGCCGGGCTTCACGAGATGCCGGCGGTCGTAGAACGGGATCGCGCGTCCGAGGGTTCGCACGAAGATCGGTCGCTCCGGCCGTGGCCCGATGAGGCTCATCTCGCCACGCAGGACGTTGAGGAACTGCGGCAGCTCGTCGAGGCGGGTCCGCCGCAAGAAGCGTCCGACGCGGGTCGCCCGGTCGTCGTCGCTCGCGGCCCACACCGCGCCGTCGGCCTCGGCGTCGAGGTGCATCGTCCGGAACTTCCAGATGAGGAACGACTGCCCGCGCCGGCCCACGCGCTCCTGCCGGTAGAACACCGGGCCGCCGTCGTCGAGCATGACGAGCAGCCAGACGAGCGGTACGACGAGGGCCAGCACCACGCAGCCGAGGAGCGCCGACCCGAGGTCGAGCGCGCGGCGGAACGCACCGTGCACCCGCCGCGCCCGCAACGGCCGGTCGAACAGGAACCACGACTCGTTCAGCGTGTCGAGCGGGACGCGGCGCTCGGTGCGCTCGACGTAGTCGCGGTTGCGCAGCAGCCGGGTCCCCGTCAGCGACAGGTTCGCGAGCCCGTCCACCATCCGGCGGTCGTCGAGGACCGCGTCGTCCACGACGATGGTCCGGAGCCCGCGGCCGACCGGGAAGCGGGCGTCCGGGATCGCGGCGGCGGGCAGCAGCACGTACGGCCTACGGACGCGCACGGGCCACCTCCCCGGCCGACCGCCGCGCGACGCCCTGCGCGGCCCACACCAGCGCGAGCAGCACCCACACGTGACGGAAGTGGTAGGACTCGTGCGTCATCGCGATGACGAGGTTGGCGACGACGCCCGCGGCGAGCGCCTGCCATCGGCCGTTGCGGCCCGCGGCCCCGAGCAGGGTCGCGCACCACCGCAGCACCATCGCGCCGAGGACCAGTAGCGCGAGGACGCCCAGGACACCGCGTTCGAGCAGGAACGCGAAGTAGTCGTTGTGCAGGCTCTTGCCTAACGGCGCGCCGTCGACCTGGATCGACTCGGCCTCGCCCGGCCCGACGCCGAGGACGACGTCATGCGCACCGCCGCGCCATGCCTTCGACCACAGGTCGGTCCGCGAGCCGACGCTCTTGTCGAGCCGGCCCACGCTCTCGGTCAGCAGCCCGCCGCCGCGCTGGCTGCTCGCGAGCTCGTCGACCGACGCCGTGCCGAGGACCGGCCGGAACGCGAAGAGCAGCGCGGCCACCGCGCCGAGGCCGACCGCGACCGCGCCGGCGAGCGCCATCCGGTCGCGGCCGCGGACCGAACGCCACACCGCCGCGACGCCCAGCACACCCGCGCCGGCCAGGCCACCGACGATCGCGCCGTTCGAGCCGCTCACGGCGACCGCGAGCGCGAGCCACCCGACCGCCGACCGCCGCGCCCAGACTGACCGCGGCCACGGCGACGCGAGCAGCACGAACGCCGACGTCACGAGGTAGCTCGCGGCGAGATTGGGGTTGCGGGAGGCACCCGACGCGCGCCCCGAGCTCGACGCCTCGACGAGGAGACGTTCGAGCCCGGCCGGGAGGAAGTGGTAGCGCGTCCCGACGATCAGCGCCGCCCACACCAGCGCGGAGCCGACCCAGATGGCGGCGACCGTCGCGATCCGGCGCGGGCTGCCGGCGAGCACGTGGCACGCGGCCCAGAACAACAACGCGAGGTACGCCTCGATCGCGAGGGTCAGCAGGCCGGTGACGGGACGTACGCTGGTCGCCGCCGCGAGCGCGCCCGCGAACGCGACGAGCACCAGCGCGGGGAGCGCGGGCAGCGCCGTCGACCGGCGCCCGACGGCGACCGCGGCGAGCCAGCCGAGCAGGAACAGCACCCCGAGCACGTCGACGGGCGCAGTGCTCGCAGGGCCGCGCGGCACGAGGAGCGGCAGGAACGCCACCATCGCCGCGAGCAGCCCGAGCGTCATGGCCTAGTGTCCTGAGTCAGAAATCCGCTCGCGTCCTGCCGGCCCCAGCCCGCGCCTGGCTGCGTTCTCGGTCGCCCGCGTAGCGCTGCTACGCGAGCTCCCTGCGGCCTTGCCAGCCACCCGCTGGAGCTCGGCAGACTCGCGGCGGACTTTTGACTCAGGGCACCAGCCGCCCGTTCCGCGAGGATCTCCTGGTAGAGCGCGTCGATGCCGGCCACCATGCGTTCGACACTGAAATGGCCTTGGATCCGTTGCGCGCCAGCGACTCCGAGCGCCGCGCCGCGGTCCGGCAATGCCAGCACGTCGAGGATGCGCGCGGCCAGGAGGTCAGGGCGGCGCGGCGGCACCAGCTCGCCGGTCACTCCGGGGACGACCAGCTCGGGCACGCCGTCGACGGCCGTGGAGACGATCGGCTTCCCCGCGAGCACCGCCTCCGTGAGCGCGCGCCCGAGGCCCTCCCACAGCGAGCTGAACGCGACCACGTCGCACGCGTCGATGACGTCGCCGACGTCGGCGCGGTACCCGAGCAGGGGCAGGCGCGGGAAGCCGGCCGCCGCCCGACGGACCTGGTCGCGGTCCGGGCCGTCACCCACGACGAGCACGTGCGCCGCGGGCTCCGCCGCGAGGACGCGCGCGGCCGCGGCGACGAAGTCGAGGGGCGCCTTCTGCGGCATGAAGCGGGTGACCGTACCGACGACCGGGGCGTCGTACGGAATGCCGAGCGATGCACGGACGCGCGGCCCGCCGCTGGACGCGATGGCCTCCGGGAGGACGCCGCTCACGATGACGCGCGCCTTGCCGTTGACGCCGAGACCGAGCCGCTCGGCCTCGACGGCATTGGTCTGGCAGACGAAGACCACGCGGTCGGCGCAGCGCGTCGCGAGCCGCTCGGCGGCGAGCAACGGGACCCGCTCGACCCGCCCGGTTCCGACGGTCACGGGGAGCCCGTGCATCGTGTGCACCACCGCGGGCACGCGTCGCCCGCGGGCGGCGACGCGTCCGAGCACCCCCGCCTTCGACCCGTGCGTGTGCACGACGTCGTAGGACCGGCACAGGCGCCATAGCCGCGCGAACGCGGGACCGACGCCCGGGTCGGCGATCTGCCGGCGCAACGTGTCGAGCACGTAGAGGTGGTCGGCGACCTCGGTGGCCCGCGCGGCGAGCGGCCCGGGCCCGGCCGCGACGTCGACTTCGTACCGCGAACGGTCGAGGCCGGCGACGGTCAGCAGGGTGTTGTCCTGCGCGCCGCCCGGCTCGAGGTGGCTGATGACGTGGAGGACGCGGACTCGAGGCATCGGCTACACCAGCAATTCGTCGAGGAGCGCGACCGTCTCGGTCGGCTGCCCCGCAGTCAGCGCGTAACCGGGGACCCGGCGGCACATCCGGACGAACGCGTCGGTCGCGACCTCGCTGTCGTTCGGTCGCTGGTCCAGGTGGCGGATCAGTGCCTCGAACGTCTCGTCGTCGCCGAGCCGGCGCAGGCTCGGCGCGCTCGCCCGGTCGTCGGAGTCGAGGAGGATGACCGCGGCGACGTCCGAGGCCGTCCGGGCCGCACGCTGGCCGAGCAGCTCGCGCGGCCGCGCGCGCCACTCGACGCTCCCGGCCCTCGTACGAAACGGTGCCACCGACGGGTTCGACAGCGAGATGCCGAGCAGGCAGAGGGCGTCCAGGCGCAGTCGCAACGCCTTGGGGAACGGCAGCAGCAGCAGGTCTCCGGGGTCGACGGGAACGACACCGTCGGCGACGAGCGTCGCGCCGCTCGCGACCGCGGCGACGGCAAGCGTCGTCTTGCCCGACGCGGCGCCACCCAGGACCAGCACCGCGTGCCCGTCGTGGCCGAACGCCGCGGCCTGCAGGTACAACCACCGTTCCATGCCGCCGCGCCGCATCGGCGGCATGAGCGGCTCCCGGCCGTCCCAGGTCGCGGTCGTGTACCCCTCGGTGACCGTGACGCACGGCGCGCTCCCCGGCCAGTCCTGGATGCACACCATGACGTCCGGATCGGCGTCCGCGGTGCGGAAGTCGGCGAAGACGGCGTTCCAGTACTGGATCACGTCGACGATCGCCGAGCGGACGAGCACCCGCGTGCCGAGGAAGTCGTACGTCGCCTCGGCGAGCATCGACCCCGGCGCCGTGTCGAAGGCGTGCTGGTCCTGGACGAACAGATCGGTCATGGCTCACGGTCCAGACAGCAGCCCGACCGGTGCAGGTGGTCGAGCAGGCGCTGGCAGCTCGCCGCGGCAGCGGGGTAGTCGAGCCCGGTCCGCGCGGCGAGCGCGATCGAGACCGCCTCGTCGGAGAGCCCCTCCTTGTGCAACAGCCATGCCTCGGCCGCCGGTGGGTTGAGGACGTTGAGGACGCCGTCCTCCGAGAGCAGGACGACAGAGTCCCGGATGCGCCACTGCGCGCGTACCGCCGGATCACCGCCCGACGACGCGAGGTCGAGCAGGGTCCGCGTCGCGACGAGATCAGCCATGCCGCACCTCCGCGCGTCTCGATCGCTCACCAAGAGACGCCGGACCGCCCGCTGGATACACGCGCCCACTCCGTTGTGTGCGGGATCCGCTTGCCTAGGGCCGCCGAATCCCGCACACAACGCAGCCGACCGGGCGGCGCCCCGGCGGGGGCCCCCGGCGACCCGGCCGTATCAGCGCGTCGCGTGCGCGCCTCTGTCGCAGCGGAGTCCGCTCTAGGGAGGCGCCACCGCCCGTGACCAGCGTCGAACTCACTGCCCTGTCAGGGGGCCCGCCCGCGGAGCTCCGGTTCCGCCGCCGGATCCGTCTCGGCTCAGCGCTCCGCGAAGTGTGGTCGTCACGCGAGCTGCTGCGGACGCTTGCCGAGCGCGACTACCGCGTCCGCTACAAGCAGGCCGTCCTCGGCGTCGCGTGGGCAGTGCTCACGCCGCTCGCGCTGATGGCGGTGTTCACGGTGTTCTTCCAGAAGGTCGCGCACGTGCCGCACGGGAACGTGCCGTACCCGTTGTTCGCGTACCTGGGCCTGCTCCCGTGGACGTTCCTGTCGAACAGCCTCAACCAGGGTGGCCTCAGCCTCGTCAACAACGTGCCGCTGCTCAACAAGGTCTACTGCCCGCGCGAGGTCTTCCCGATCGGCAGCATGGTCGTCGCCGGGCTCGACACGCTCATCTCGCTCACCGGCCTCGTCGCGATGCTCGCGCTGTTCCAGTTCGCGCCGAGAGGGACGGTGGTCTGGCTGCCCGTGCTGCTCGTCGTGCAGATCGCCTGGACGCTGGGCCTGGTGCTCATCGCGTCGATCGTCATCGTCTACCTCCGCGACGTGCGCTACGCCTTGCCCGTCGTCCTCCAGCTCGGCCTGTTCGCGACGCCGGTCGCGTACGGCCTCGACCGCATCCCCGTCCACCTCCGGGGGCTCTACGTCACGCTGAACCCGCTCGCGGCCGTCATCGACGGCTACCGCAGGACGGTGCTGTTCGGGCTGCAGCCGCAGTGGCGGCAGCTCGGGCTCGCGGCGACGACGGCGTTCGTCACGCTCGGCGTCGGCTACTGGCTGTTCAAGCGACTCGAGGCGGGGATCGCCGATGTCGCTTAGGAACGGCGAGAACACAGTCCGGATGCCGTCCGGGCGCCACGCAGCGGGGCAGCCAGCAGTCCTCGCCGAGCACGTCTGGAAGCGGTTCCGCGCGGACCGCCGCCGGATGTTGCTCCGCGACGAGATCGACCGGATCCGCCGGATCAAGCGTGGCGAGGCCGCGAGCGGCCACCGCTGGGTGTTGCGCGACGTCAACGTCCGCATCGAACCCGGCGAGTCGGTCGGCTTCGTCGGCGTGAACGGCTCCGGCAAGTCGACGCTGCTCAAGTTGTTCAGCCGCGTCATGTACCCGTACGCCGGGCAGGTGTCCGCGCACGGGCGCGTCGGCGCGCTGATCGAGGTCCGCGCCGGCATCCACCCGGACCTCTCCGGTCGCGAGAACGTCTACCTCTACGGCTCGCTGCTCGGGCTCCCGCGGCGCGAGGTGACCCGTCGCTTCGACGAGATCGTCGCGTTCGCGGAGGTCGCCGAGGCGATCGACCGGCAGGTCAAGTTCTACTCGTCCGGGATGCAGATGCGGCTCGGCTTCGCGGTCGCCGCGTTCCTCGACCCGGACGTACTGCTCGTCGACGAGGTGCTCGCGGTCGGTGACGCGTCGTTCCAGCAGAAGTGCCTGAACCGGATGCGGCAGGTCCTCGCCGACGGTACGACGCTCGTGTTCGTCTCGCACGACCTCGCCGCGGTCGAGGCGACCTGTAGCCGCGCGCTCTGGCTCGACGGCGGTGTCATCCGTCGCGACGGTCCGGTGCGCGAGGTCGTCGACGCGTACCGCTCGTCGATCGAGGAGGCGGCCGAGCTCGAGTCCGCGGTCGAAGGACCGGTCCGGCTCGTCAAGGCGCAGATCAGCGGGGCGGACGGGCGCGCGCCGCGGACGAGCGGTCCGCTGTTCGCGAAGCTCGTCCTCGACTGCCCGTGGAACACCCCCGCGAACGTGTTCCTCGGCGTCAGCCACGGACCGGCCACGCCGATCTTCGTGCAGCGCCGCGACCTCCAGCTCACGCCTGGCGAGACCACGGTGACGTGCGCGATGGAGCACCTGCCGTTGCCGCGCGGGCGGTACTTCCTCTGGGCCGGCGTGTTCGACAAGAAGCGCGACCTGCTGCCCTGGCATCCCGCCGCGCGGTTCGACGTCAGCGGGCCCGACCTCCAGGACGCGCCCCGCGCGATCGTCCGGCTCGCTCCGCTGCACGTCGATGCGGCATGGGAGGTGACCCACCTGTGACCACGCTCGTCGAAACCCTGCCGAGCTTCTTCGTCATCGGTGCGATGCGGTCGGGGACGACCAGCCTCGCTCAGCACCTGAACGACCACCCGCAGGTGTTCATGGCACAGCCCAAAGAGCTGCACTACTTCGTCGCCGAACGCAACCTCCCGCTCGGGGAGCGCTGGTACCGCGCGCACTTCGAGCCCGGCGCGGGGGCGGCGCAGCGCGGCGAGGCGTCGGTGACGTACACCCAGTACCCGCGCTTCGCGGGCGTCGCCGAACGTATCGCCGCGCTGGTGCCGGACGCGCGTCTCGTCTATCTCGTCCGCGACCCGATCGAACGCATGCGCTCCCACTACGAGCACGAGGTCTCGGCGTTCGTCGAGCACCGGCCGATCGACGTCGCGCTGCTGGACCAGCCGAAGTACCTCGACACGAGCCGCTATGCCTTCCAGCTCGACCAGTACGCGGCGCATTTCGCCCGCGAGCAGATCCTCGTCGTCAAGACAGAGGCGTTGTCCGCCGACCCCGCGTCCGCCCTGCGCGACGTCTACGCGTTCCTCGACGTCGACGACGACCGGGAGCCGGTCGACGCGTACCGCTTCGGCCAGACGTCCCGCAAGACGGCCCCGGTCCCCGCGCTGCGCGCGCTGCGCGGTGTTCCGGGCGTGCACGCCATCGCGGCCCGGCTCGCACCGTCGCTCAAGGCCCGGCTGAAGGGCCGCGTGCCGCGTCGCGCCATGCCGCTCGAGCGGCCCTCGATCCCACCGGCGCTGCGTGCGGCGCTGGTCGAACGCCTGCGCGACGACGTCGCGCGGCTGCGCGACGTGTACGGCGTCGACGTGGACGAATGGAGCATCCGATGAGCCGGGTCACGACCAAGCCAGTCGAACCCCGCAGTGACCTGCCCGCCACCTTCCGGGCGGTGCCCGACGCGGGGTCGAGCGGGGAGCCGACGCTCTCCGACTACCTCGCCGCGTTGTGGCGGAGACGGTTCCTCGTGACCGCGACGACCGTGGTCGCCGCGCTGCTCGCGGCCCTCGCGATCCCCGCGACGATGCACCGGACACGGACGTTCCAGGCCTCCGTACGCATCCAGGTGGCCGCCGCGAACCAGACCCAGGGACGGGCCGCGACCGGAGCGACCCGCGGTGGAGGCCGGTTCGCCGACCAGGCGGTCATGGCCACGACGCTCGACAAGCTCGGGCCCTCGGCCCGGACACTGACCGCGGTCCAGGGGCACGACCGCGCCGCCTGGCCGTCGGTCGCGCTCACGTCGCTGTCGGCGCGCGCCGTCACCGGAACGTCGACGACGACGCTCACGTACGCCGACGAGCACCGAGTCGCCGCGGTGCGGCTGCTCGCGACGTACGCCGCCGAGTGGACGAAGGCGTACAACGCCCGCATCGTCTCCGAGTCGCATCGGCAGCTCGCCGCGTTCCAGAAGCAGGCCGACGCGCTCGGCGCGCGCGTCACGACGCTCGCCGCACGAGCCGACTACGAACGGCTCACGTCGATCGGGAAGACGGTGTCCACCCGGACGGCGACCGACCTCAGGGTCGCGTCGACACGGTACGAGAACGTTCTCGCCCAGGTCGACCGAGTCAGTGCCGCGGAGATCAGCCGCGGCACGCCCGCGGTCGTCACGAGCACGGTCAGCAGCATCGTCATCGGACGGCCGGTGCGCCGGTCGATCCTGCTCGCCGCCGGCCTCGTCCTCGGCCTGCTCGCGGGCATCGGGGTCGCGGTGCTCGCCGAGGCGTTGCGCCGCAAGGTCGTCACCCCCGACGAGGTCGAGTCTGCGACGGGACTGACTGTCCTCGCGTCGGTATCCCGCCGCGGGCGGGCGAGGTCCGGCATCACGGTGACCGCGCGGCCTTACGGACCCGCGGCCGAGGGTTACCAACGGGCGCGCGCGGTCCTCCAGCTCCAGGGCGTCGGCGACCATATCCGCGTCCTCGCGGTCCTCGGGGCCGAGGCTGCGGCGGGCAAGTCGACCCTCGCCGTCAACCTCGCGACGTCGCTCGCGAACCTCGGCCGCCCCGTCGTCCTCGTTTCGGCTGACCTGCGGCAGCCGCGGATCGACCGGTTGTTCGGCGTCACCGGCAAGCCCGGGCTCGCCGACCTGCTCGAAGGGAGGACGGAGCTCGACCCGTCGCAGCTGCTCGTGCGTGTCGCCAAGGACCTGTCGGTACTGCCCGCAGGGGCGATGACGGCGAACCCGGACGAGCTGCTCGGGCGACCGACGTTCGCCCGTGTCCTGGCCCGCCTCTCGCCGCTCGGCGTCGTCATCGTCGACACGCCGCCCGGGCTCGGGTCCAGCGACGCGATGGCCGTCGCCGCGGCCGCCGACGCGGCGGTCCTCGTCGCGCGCGCGGGGCACAGCAGCAGGGACGCGCTGCGCACGCTGGCCCTCGACCTGCGGCACAACGACCTGAGCTGCCTTGGCGCGGTCCTCGTCGGGGCGAAGCGACCGCCGGGCAACCCCCGCCCGTACCGCTACGCACCGCCCGGAGCGCCGCGGTTCCCGGGCCGGTGGCTGTCGCGCACCGCCCCGCCGCCCGTCGTCCTCGACGACGACATGACCGACCTCAGCCGCACCTGACCCTCGGAGGATCTGCGATGCATGCACTCGTCACCGGCGCGGCCGGGTTCATCGGCAGTCATCTCTGCGAAGCTCTGCTCGCGGAAGGGCACGACGTCCGCGGGGTGGACGCGTTCACCCCGGCGTACGACACGGACGTCAAGAAGCGCAACGTGCGCACGATCGGCACCGACCCGGCGTTCGACCTGGTGCGCGCCGACCTGCGGACGGCCGAGCTCGGACCATTGCTCGACGGCGTCGACGTGGTGTTCCACCTCGCCGGGCAGCCGGGCGTACGGCCGTCGTGGGCGGCGGGTTTCCGGCCGTACGTCGAGCACAACGTCATCGCGACGCAGCGACTGCTCGACGCCGCACAGGACCATCGGGCGTTGCGCCGCTTCGTCTACGCGTCGAGCTCGTCGGTCTACGGCAACGCCGCGCGCTACCCCACCCGCGAGACCGACACGCCGCGCCCGCACAGCCCGTACGGCGTGACCAAGCTGGCCGGCGAGCACATGTGCGGGGTGTACGGCGTCAACTGCGGCGTGCCCACGACGATGCTCCGGTACTTCACGGTGTACGGGCCACGGCAGCGGCCTGACATGGGCATCCACCGGTTCGTGGCCGCGGCGCTGCTCGGGATGCCGTTGCCCGTCTACGGCGACGGATCGCAGGTGCGCGACTTCACCTTCGTCTCCGACGTCGTCGCCGCGACGATGCGGGCCGGCGTGACCGACCTGTCGCCGGGAACCGTCGTCAACATCGCCGGTGGCGACAGCATCTCGGTCAACGACCTCCTCGACCTGGTCGAGCGCGAGACCGGCCGGGAGATCGCGATCCGCCGGCTGCCCATGCAGGCGGGCGACGTCGAGGAGACGGGCGGCTCGATCGAGCTGGCTGGGGAACTGCTCGGCTGGCGGCCGTTGGTCTCCATCGAGCATGGTGTCGCCGCGCAGGTCGCGTGGCAGCGCAAGGCGCCGCGCGTCCTGGTGCCAGGGCCGATCGAGGCCGCGGTCGAGGCGATCCGGGCATGAGGCTGGTGACGCCGTACGGCGGATCGCTCGTCGACCTCGTCGTCGACGAGCAGCGCGGTCGCGAGCTCCGCAAGCTCTCCCGCGACTGGCCGTCGGTGACGCTGACCGCGCGGTCCGCGTGCGACCTCGAGCTGCTGGCGAACGGCGCGTTCTCCCCGTTGACCGGGTTCCTGAACCGGGTCGACTACGACGCCGTGCTCGGCACGATGCGACTCGCCGACGGCACGCTCTGGCCGCTGCCGGTGACTCTCGCCGTACCTCCCTCGACGGCCGCCGAGCTGGCCTGGCCCGCGACGCTGGCGTTGCGGGACAGCGAGGGGGCGATGCTCGCGGCGTTGCACGTCGAGGAGATCTGGCCGGTCGACCCGCTCGCCGAGGCGCGCGCGGTGCTCGGCACGGCCGACGTGGCGCACCCGGAGGTGCGGCGGCTGCAGGGGCTCGACGGGTGGTCGTACGCGAGTGGCCTGCTCGAAGTCGTCCGGCCCCCCGAGCACCACGACTTCCCGGCGCTGCGGTTCACGCCGAAAGCGCTGCGGGCCGAGCTGCACGCGCGCGGCCAGAGCCGCGTCGTGGCGTTTCAGACGCGCAACCCGATGCACCGCGCGCACGTCGAGCTGACCGTGCGCGCCGCGCGTGACGCGGACGCGCACCTGCTCGTCCATCCCGTCGTCGGCGCGACCAAGCCCGGCGACGTCGACCACTACACGCGGGTGCGCTGCTACCGCGAGGTCATGCGCGAGTACCCGCGCGGGCTCGCCACGTTGTCGCTGCTGCCGCTCGCCATGCGCATGGCGGGACCGCGTGAGTGTGTCCTGCACGCGATCGTCCGGCGCAACCACGGCGCCTCGCACTTCATCGTCGGCCGCGACCATGCGGGTCCCGGCAACGACAGCACCGGGCAGCCGTTCTACGACCCGTACGCCTCGCAGGACCTGTTGCGCGAGCACCAGCGCGAGGTGGGCGTGACGATGGTGCCGTTCCGCCAGGTGGTCTACCTCTCCGACGAGGACCGCTACGTTCCCGAGGACGAAGTGCCATCGGGCGCCCCCGTGCTCGCGATCTCCGGCACCGAGCAACGCGCGATGCTCGCGGCCGGCCAGGACCTGCCGACGTGGTTCACGCCACCGCGTGTCGCGACCGAGTTGCGCCGTACCTACCGGTCCCGTGACCAGCAGGGCGTCGCCGTCCTGCTGACCGGGTTGTCCGGGGCGGGGAAGTCGACCATCGCGAACGTCCTCGTCGTGAAGCTGCTCGAACGCGGCGGCCGCGCGGTCACCATGCTCGACGGCGACCTCGTGCGCGAGCTGCTGTCCAGCGAGCTCGGCTTCTCGCCTGAGCACCGCGACCTCAACGTCCGCCGCATCGGCTACGTCGCCGCCGAGATCGTCCGGCACGGCGGGATCGCGATCTGCGCGCCGATCGCGCCGTACGCCGCGAGCCGCGCCAGCGTGCGCGAGATGGTGGAGGGCGTCGGCAGCTTCGTGCTCGTCCACGTCGCGACGCCCCTCGACGTCTGCGAGGAACGCGACCGTAAAGGCCTGTACGCCAAGGCGCGCGCGGGCATCGTCGAGCGGTTCACCGGGATCCGCGACCCGTACGAGACACCGTCCGACGCCGACGTGGTCATCGACACGACGGCGACGACCCCGGGCGCCGCGGCCGCGACGATCCTCGACCATCTGGTCACCGCCGGGTACGTGGCACCGGCATGACTCCGCTCGCGACCCTGGTGCGGGAGCGCCGGACGATCGTGGCCGGCCGCGCGGCGCTCGACTCGTTCGGCGACCGGGTGCTCGTCCTCGACGAGGTGTCGCCGGAACGGGTGCGGCGCAACAACGCCGAGGTGCTGTTGTTCACCGGCCGCCACGGGCGGCTGCTCCGTTCCTACCGGACGTACCGGCACGCGTCGTACGTCGCGGTCACGACCGGCGGGCTGCTGCGCGCGCTGCCTTCGGTCCTGCGGCACGTGGTGCGCGGGCGCCTCGTGCTCGACGGCCGCGGGCGGCTCGCGCAGCGCTCGCCGCACTGGTGGGTCTTCGCGGTCGCGCGCCCGTCGGCGCGGACCGCGCGGCGGTACCTCTCGCCGGTCCTCGGGGTATCCGGGCTGCTCGCCGAGACGACGAGCCTCCGGTACGTCGTGCTGCGCTGGTTCGAGACGCTGCCGGAGGTCGCGCCCGACGAGGACCTCGACCTCC